>NZ_JBHXEM010000006.1:0-97933 GCF_042724755.1 Kitasatospora sp. NPDC127067
CCTTCGGGGTGGGGCGGTGACGCGGGCGTCAGGCCTTGGTGACGTCCTCGATCTCGTCGTCGTCCTCGCGACCGGGGGTCTTGAGGTCGAACTTGGCGATCGCGAAGCGGAAGAGGAAGTAGTAGACCGCGGCGAAGGCCAGGCCGAGCGGGATGATCATCCACGGGTCGGTGGCCTTGTTCCAGGCCAGCGCGTAGTCGATCAGGCCGCCGGAGAAGGTGAAGCCGTCGTGCACGCCGAGCGCCCAGGTGACGGTCATCGAGACGGCGGTGAGCAGCGCGTGGATGACGTACAGGACCGGGGCGATGAAGACGAAGGCGAACTCGATCGGCTCGGTGACACCGGTGACGAAGGAGGTCAGGGCCAGCGAGACCATCATGCCGGTGACGGCCTTGCGGCGGTGCGGCTTGGCGGCGTGGGCGATGGCCAGCGCGGCGGCGGGCAGCGCGAACATCATGATCGGGTAGAAGCCCGACATGAACTGTCCGGCGGTCGGGTCGCCGGCGAAGAAGCGGGTCAGGTCGCCGTGCACGACGGTGCCGTCGGGCTTGGTGAAGTCACCGGTCTGGAACCAGGCGTAGGAGTTCACGAACTGGTGCATGCCGACCGGCAGCAGACCGCGGTTGACCAGGCCGAAGGCGCCCGCACCGAACGCGCCGGCGCCGATCAGGGTGTCGTTCAGGCTCTTGATGGCGTCGCCGATCGGGCCCCAGGCCAGACCGAAGAAGACGCCGACGGCGGTGCCGACGAAGGCCATGATGATCGGGACCAGGCGGCGGCCGTTGAAGAAGCCGAGCCAGTCGACCAGCTTGGTGCGGTGGTACTTCTGCCACAGCACCGCGGCCAGTAGACCGATCACGATGCCGCCGAGCACACCCGGGTTCTGGTAGGTGGCGGCCTCGTCCTTGCCGGGGAGGATCTTGTACTCGGTGATCGGGAACGCGGTGAGCACGTTCTTGTACACCAGGTAGCCGACCAGTGCGGCGAGGGCGGTGGAGCCGTCCGCCTTCTTGGCGTAGCCGATCGCGATACCCACCGCGAAGAGCATCGGCAGAGCGTCGAAGACCGAGGTGCCGGCGGTGTTGAACACCGCGGCGACCTTGTCCCAGCCGAGGCCGTCCTTGCCGAACACGTCGTCCTGGCCGAGACGCATCAGCAGACCGGCTGCGGGGAGCACGGCGATGGGCAGCTGGAGGCTGCGACCGATCTTCTGCAGACCCTGGAGGAGGTTCTGGCCGAACTTCTTGGCGGGGCTGGGTGGGGCCGGAGCCGTGGCGGGCGCCGGTGCCTGCGCAGACTGACTCATGGGGGTGGGTTCCTAACGGCATGGCGGTCGGTCGGGGGGAAGGCACAGGGGCCGAACCGCGAACTGGTCTACACCACACGTGGTGTAGACCAGTTTTGTAGCACGGGTGGAGAAGTCGAGGAACCCCGGAAAGCGGTGTCGCCGGGAAGCGCTATGAAATCGAAACCTAGTTACCGAATGGCGATCATGGTCGCGGCTGCGATCGGCATTTTGGCCGACCGCGCAACAAAATCGATTTTGGCTAATCGCGCAACAAAAGCACAGCCTGCTCCGGTGGGCCCTGCCAGGCGCGTTGGGCCGGGGCGACCGGGCTTTCCGAAATGCCGAAGACCCCCGGACCGTCGGGTCCGGGGGCCATTGCGGGGATAACCCCCGTGATGCTCGGGCTCAGGCCTTGGTGACGTCCTCGACCTGGTCGTCGTCCTCCCGCCCGGGTGTTTTCAGGTTGAATTTGACGATGATGAACCGGAAGAGCGCGTAGTACACGGCGGCGAAGCAGAGGCCGATCGGGATGATCAGCCACGGTTTGGTGGCCAGCCCCCAGTTGATCGCGTAGTCGATCAGGCCGGCCGAGAAGCTGAACCCGTCGTGCACCCCGAGGCCCCAGGTCACCGCCATCGAGGCGCCGGTCAGCAGCGCGTGCACGGCGTACAGGGCGGGGGCGAGGTAGGCGAAGGAGTACTCGATCGGTTCGGTGACGCCCGTCACGAAGGAGGTCAGGCCGACCGAGAGCATCAGGCCGTAGATCTCCTTGCGCCGGTGCGGCTTCGCCGAGTGCGCCATCGCGAGGGCGGCGGCCGGCAGCGCGAACATCATGATCGGGAAGAAGCCGGACTGGAACTGGCCGGCCGTCGGGTCGCCCGCCAGGAAGCGCGGGATGTCGCCGTGCACGATCGTGCCGTCCGGCTTGACGAATTCGCCGAACTGGAACCAGACGAAGGTGTTCAGCAGCTGGTGCATGCCGATCAGCAGCAGCGCGCGGTTGAAGACGCCGAAGATGCCGGCGCCGGCCGCGCCCAGGTCGGCGAGGGTCTGCGAGAAGTCGTTCAGGCCGCGGCCGATCGGCGGCCAGACCCAGATCGCCACCACGGCGGTCAGCATGCCGACCAGGGCGGTGATCATCGGAACCAGGCGGCGGCCGTTGAAGAAGCCGAGCCAGTCGACCAGCTTGGTGCGGTGGAAGCGGACCCACAGCCAGGCCGACATCAGGCCGATCAGGATGCCGCCCAGCACGCCCGGGTTCTGGTACGTCGCGGCCGCCGCCTTCGCCGAGGTGTAGTCCACGCACTGGTCGCTGATCAGCACCGTCGGCGGCTTGCAGTGCTCCGGGAAGGCGTGCAGGACCCGGAAGTAGACCAGGAAGCCGACCACGGCGGCCAGCGCCGTCGAGCCGTCCGCCTTCTTCGCCATGCCGATCGCGACGCCGACGCAGAACAGCATCGGCAGGCCGAAGGCCGAGTCGAGCAGTGCGCCGCCCGCGGCGGCGAAGACCTTCGCGACGTCGTCCCAGCCCAGTCCGTCCTTGCCGAACACGTCCGGCTGGCCGAGCCGGTTGAGGATGCCCGCGGCGGGGAGCACCGCCACCGGGAGCTGCAGGGAGCGGCCCATCTTCTGGAGGCCGCCGTAGAAGGTGTGCCACCACGTGGTCTGCGGGGCCGTGGCGCCTGCCGAACTCATCCTTCGCCCTCCGCGTGCGGTTGCCGACCGGTGGGCCCCTGCGGGACCCTCGGGCGGGGTTCGGGAACACCCGGGTCCGTTACCGCGTTCCTCGGAGTACACATATATTGGTGTAGACCACTTGGAAGCAGGCCGTACTCCGGAGGTGCGAGCCCCGCTGATCGTCATCCTCGGGCGACGATCGGACGCCTGCCCGCCGGAATGGGCCAAAAGTGGACTAACGTGGCGGACCGGACCGGCACGGGTGATGCTGGTCGCGCTGCTCGCCGGCACGACCGCAGCCGAACCCGCGTCAGCCACCGGCACGGACCTCACCGCCCGGCGGTCGAGGGACACCCCAGCACCAGCGCAGGACGGCACCCGGCAGAGCCGCCGAAGGGCCGAGACAGAGGGAGAAACCAGATGGCCAGCAAGGCTGAGAAGATCGTCGCCGGTCTGGGCGGCATCGACAACATCGAAGAGGTCGAGGGCTGCATCACCCGCCTGCGCACCGAGGTCAAGGACGCCTCCCTGGTCAACGAGGCCGCCCTCAAGGCCGCCGGCGCCCACGGCGTCGTGAAGATGGGCACCGCGATCCAGGTCGTCATCGGCACCGACGCCGACCCGATCGCCGCCGACATCGAGGACATGATGTGAGCTGAGCCACCCGGGTTCAGCCCGCCCGGCCCGCCGACCCGCTCAGGGGGACGGCGGGCCGCGGCGCATCCCCGTCGGCTCCCGGACCGGCTCCCCGCCGCTTCCCGGACCGGCCCCCCGGAGCGACTACGCTCAGTGCCTATGTCACGCATCGACGGCCGCACCCCCGAACAGCTCCGCCCGATCACCATCGAACGGGGCTGGAGCAAGCACGCCGAAGGCTCCGTCCTCATCTCCTACGGCGACACCAAGGTGCTGTGCACCGCCAGCGTCACCGAGGGCGTGCCCCGCTGGCGCAAGGGCAGCGGCGAGGGCTGGGTCACCGCCGAGTACTCCATGCTCCCGCGCGCCACCAACACCCGCGGCGACCGCGAGGCCGTCAAGGGCCGCATCGGCGGCCGCACCCACGAGATCAGCCGGCTGATCGGCCGTTCGCTGCGCGCCGTCGTGGACCACCGGGCGCTCGCCGAGAACACCATCGTCCTCGACTGCGACGTCCTCCAGGCCGACGGCGGCACCCGCACCGCCGCCATCACCGGCGCGTACGTCGCCCTGGTCGACGCCGTCGCCTGGGCCCGCGACAAGAAGCTGCTGCGCGCCAAGGGCCAGCCGATCACCGGCGGCGTCAGCGCCGTCAGCGTCGGCATCATCGACGGCGTCCCGATGCTCGACCTCCAGTACGAGGAGGACGTGCGCGCCGAGACCGACATGAACATCGTCTGCACCTCCGACGGCCGCTTCGTCGAGGTCCAGGGCACCGCCGAGGGCGCCCCGTTCGACCGCGAGCTGCTCGACCGGCTGCTCGACCTCGGCAGCCTCGGCTGCGCGGAGCTGGACGCGATCCAGCGCAAGGCCCTGGAGGGCTGAACCCGCGCGGGTCCCGCAGCCGTGGACCGGAGCGGACGCACGGTCAGCCCGCGGGCGCGGACGGCCGTTCGGGCCGCGGCGCGGACACGCGTGCGGGCCGCGGGCGAACGGCCCGCCGAACCGGTCGGCCTGCTGTACAGGCCGGGCCCGGAGACCGTACGGTTCCCGCAGCACTCCCGCTGCGGGAACCGCGCACCTCCCGGCGCGCGTCCCCCATCACGGAACCCGCGCCCCACAGGAGGATCGGATGCCGTCGAGCATCGCCCGCCCCGCCGCCCTCGCCGTGGCCGGACTCATCGCGATCCTCCCGCTCAGCATGGTGAGCTGCTCCGCCGCGCAGAAGGCGCTCGACTGCGGCAACACCGCGGTGCGGATCACCGGAGACATCGCCGACGTCACCCAGGCCTACGACAACGCGAGCAACGACGCGGCCGCGGCGGGGAAGGCCCTGCAGAAGCTCAAGAACGACCTCGACCAGGTCGGGAAGAACTCCAAGAACACCGACGTCGCCAAGGCCGTGACCGATCTGCAGAAGCAGGTCGAGAACGTGCAGCGGGCCGCGGACCGCAACGAGGTCCCGGACCTCAAGCCGCTCGGTGCCGCGGCCGGCAACCTCACCTCGGTCTGCACCGGCTGATCGTCCCCGGCCCCTCGGTAGGGTGGGCGATATGTCCACCCGCCTGATTCTCGCCACCCGTAACCAGCACAAGGTCACCGAGCTCCGCGCCATCCTGGCGGACGCCGGCCTGGACGTCGAACTCGTCGGCGCCGACGCCTACCCGGAGATCCCGGACGTCCCCGAGACCGGGGTCACCTTCGCGGAGAACGCCCTGCTCAAGGCGCACGCCCTGGCCCGTGCCACCGGCCTGCCCGCCGTCGCCGACGACTCCGGCCTCTGCGTGGACGTGCTGAACGGCGCGCCCGGCATCTTCTCCGCCCGCTGGTCCGGCAAGCACGGCGACGACACCGCCAACCTCGACCTGCTGCTCGCCCAGCTCTCCGACATCGCCGAGCCGCACCGCGGCGCCCACTTCTTCTGCGCCGCCGCCCTCGCGTTCCCCGACGGCACCGAGCGCGTCGTCGAGGGCCGCCTCCTCGGCACCCTGCGCACCGCCCCGGCCGGCGACGGCGGCTTCGGCTACGACCCGATCCTCCAGCCGCTCGGCGAGACCCGCACCTGCGCCGAACTCACCCCGGCCGAGAAGAACGCCATCAGCCACCGCGGCAAGGCCTTCCGCGCCCTCGCCCCGGTCGTCAAGGACCTGCTGGCCTGACGGGAAGTCGGAAAACCGAAGGCCCACCCCGAGCTTGTTCTCGGGGTGGGCCTTCGATTCCAAGGCAAGTGCGGCCTGAGGGACTCGAACCCTCACGGGATTACTCCCACGGGCACCTAAAACCCGCGCGGCTGCCATTACGCCAAGGCCGCATGGCCTTCAGTCTAGGGCTTTGCCCCGGACTGGGGCACTGCCCTTCTTCCGCCTGCAGTAGGTCGGGGTGGTGGCGTGACAGTCGGGGCAGAGCAGCCGGAGGTTGTCCGGCCGGTTGTCCGACCAGTCGCCGTTGATGTGGTCGACCTCCAGGGTCATCGGGCGCCCGCGCCATGCGGGGCCGGTGCCGCAGCCCTCGCACAGCTCGGGTCGGCCGAGTTCGGTGAGGGCGCGACGGATCCGCAGGCCCGGGACCCGCTTGGCGCCCGGAGGGCGCTGAATCAGCAACCGATCGGCCGGGACTCGCGTCGGAGCCTGCTTGCCGCGGTTGTGGGCCTGCCCGGTGAAGTGCGACGTGTCGATGCCGAGGGCCTTGATCCTCCGCCCGATGTGGGCCTGGGTACCGCCGGCCTGGCGCTTGCGGAGGTGGCGTACGACACCGGCCGCGCTGCGCGATGCGGCCACGGCCTCCTGAAGCAGTTCCTTCGTGTAGGCGGTCCCGGGCGTGGGGAAGTGGGTGGCGTCGATGCCGTACGCCCTGAGCCGCTGCCGCAGGTACTTGCGGTTGTACTCGTTCGGCTCGCGGTCGAGTGCGATCAGCATCTCGTTCACGCTGTTGGACTCGGCCGCGAGCGAGGCCGGCAGTTCGCGGGTGTACTTGACCGGCATGGTCGTCCCCCTGTGGGCAGTCGTGTGCCCGTCCCCCGGTATGCAAGCGGTCGGGGTGGGGTTCGGTCACGGGTGGGCGGGTTTCGGCCAGGGGGCTGACCGATTGTCGAGCGGCTCCGACCTGTGATGTTTGGCTTTTGATTACCAATTGGTACAGACCTATTGACCTATGTGGTTCAGACCACATAGCTTCTGCGCCAATTGCAATCCCCCACGTGCGTGCTCCCCCACAGGCACGCGCCGACACTCTCTCCTGGAGGACCGAGTGTTGATCCGAAACACGGCGGAGCGGCGTCCCACCGCCGCCCACCGCCGGAAGAACCCGGCCGCCCGGGCCGGCGTGGCCTCGCTCGCCGCGGCCTCGCTGGCCGGACTGCTGATGGCGACGCTGGGTGCGGCGCCCTCGCAGGCGTCGGCGGCGGTCGACAACGCGGCCTGTCGGCCGGACGGCCTGTACCAGACCCCCGGGGCGGACGTCCCGTACTGCTCCGTCTACGACACCAGCGGGCGCGAGAAGATGGGCGCCGACCACCAGCGCCGCATCATCGGCTACTTCACCGGCTGGCGCACCGGCAAGAACGGCGACGCGCCGTACCTGGTGAACGACATCCCCTGGGACAAGGTCACCCACCTCAACTACGCCTTCGGCCACGTCGGCGGCGACAACAAGCTCTCGGTCGGCACCGACGGCCCGACCAACGAGGCCACCGGGATCTCCTTCCCCGGCGTCCCCGGTGCCGAGCTGGACCCGAGCCTGCCGTACAAGGGCCACTTCAACCTGCTGACGAAGTTCAAGAAGCAGTACCCGAACGTCAAGACCCTGATCTCGGTGGGCGGTTGGACCGAGACCGGCGGCTACTTCGGGGACGACGGCAAGCGCGTCGACTCCGGCGGCTTCTACTCGATGACCGTCAACGCGGACGGCAGCGTCAACCAGGCCGGCATCGACACCTTCGCCGCCTCCTCGGTCGACTTCATCCGCAAGTACGGCTTCAACGGCGTCGACATCGACTACGAGTACCCGACCTCGATGAAGGACGCCGGCAACCCGCTGGACTGGCAGCTCGCCAACGCCAAGCGCGGCTCGCTGGCCAAGGGCTACGCGGCGCTGATGAAGACCCTGCGCGAGAACCTGGACAAGGCCGGCGCCGCCGACGGCAAGCACTACCTGCTGTCGGTCGCCGCCCCGTCCTCCGGCTACCTGCTGCGCGGCATGGAGACCTTCCAGGTGGCCAAGTACCTGGACTACGTCAACATCATGTCGTACGACCTGCACGGCGCCTGGAACAAGTACGTGGGCCCGAACGCCTCGCTGTTCGACGACGGCAAGGACGGCGAGCTGGCCGCCGCCAACGTCTACGGCACCGGGCAGTACGGCGGCATCGGCTACCTGAACGCCGACTGGTCGTACCACTACTTCCGCGGTTCGATGCCCGGCGGCCGGATCAACGTCGGCCTGCCGTACTACTCCCGCGGTTTCAAGAACGTGCAGGGCGGCACCAACGGCCTCTGGGGCACCGCCTCGGCGACCACCTGCCCGGCCGGCTCCGGCCTGACCGCCTGCGGTGACGGCGCGGTCGGCATCGACAACATCTGGAACGACAAGGACGACGCGGGCAAGGAGTCCCCGGCCGGGTCGAACCCGATGTGGCACGCCAAGAACCTGGAGAAGGGCATCCTGCCCGACTACCTGGCCAAGTACGGCGTGTCCGACACCGCCCTGCAGGGCACCTACACCCGCAACTACAGCTCCGCCCTGGTGGCGCCGTGGCTGTGGAACGACACCAAGAAGGTGTTCCTCTCCACCGAGGACGAGCAGTCGGTGGGCGCCAAGGCGGACTACATCGTCAACCAGGGCGCCGGCGGCGCGATGATCTGGGAGCTCGCGGGCGACTACAAGTGGGACGCCGCCGCCAACGGCGGCAAGGGCGAGTACGTCCCCGGTTCGACGCTGACCTCGCTGATGTACGACAAGTTCAAGTCGGCGGCCCCGTACGGCGCGATCCGCTCGACGACCGCGCTGCCGCAGCAGACCCTGCCGATCGACGTGTCGTTCACCAACTTCGCGCTGGGCGACTCGAACTACCCGATCAACCCGAAGCTGCACATCGTCAACAACTCGACGCTGACCCTGCCGGGCGGCACCGAGTTCCAGTTCGACTACGGCAACTCGGCCCCGGGCAACGCCAAGGACCAGTCCGGCTTCGGCCTCCAGGTCATCAAGCAGGACAACCCGGGCCCGGGCAACGTGGGCGGCCTGAAGGGCACCTACAACCGGGTGTCGGTCAAGCTGCCGGGCTGGCAGTCGCTGGCGCCGGGCGCCTCGATCGACATGGACTTCGTCTACTACCTGCCGGTGTCCACGCCCTCCAACTGGACGGTCAACGTGGGCGGCACGCTGTACGGGATCAAGGGCGACCTGACCCGCGGTGCGGTGGACGGCGGCACGCCGACCCCGACCCCGACCCCGACGCAGACGGCCACCCCGACGCCGACCCCGACGCCCACCGCGACCGGGACGCAGACCCCGACCCCGACGCCGACCCCGACCTCGGGCGCCTGCACGGCCGCCCCGGGCTGGGACGCGGGCACCACCTACGCGACCCCCACCAAGGTCTCCTGGAAGGGCCACTACTACCAGAACAAGTGGTGGACCAAGGGCGACGACCCCGCGGCCGGCGGCTCGTGGGGCGTCTGGAGCGACCTCGGGACCTGCTGATCAAGCCGGTCCGCTGAGGTGAGGAACGGCGGTGGCGGTGCACCCGGTCGGGGGGTGTGCCGCCACCGCTTCGTCGTTCTCCCGTACCGCGGTCGGTCAGGCGCCGACCTTGAGGTCGCGCAGCAGCTTGGCGACGTGGCCGGTGGCCCGCACGTTGTAGAACGCGTGCTCCACCTTGCCCTGCTCGTCCACGACGATCGTGGAGCGGATCACGCCCAGGTAGGTGCGGCCGTAGTTCTGCTTCTCGCCGAAGGCGCCGTACGCCTCCAGCACCTCCTTGTCCGGGTCGGACAGCAGCGTGACCTTGAGGTTCTCGGCCTCGCGGAACCTGCCGAGCTTCTCCGGCTGGTCCGGGGAGATGCCGATGACGTCGTAGCCGGCGCCCGCGAAGACCTCCAGGTTGTCGGTGAAGTCGCAGGCCTGCTTGGTGCACCCGGGGGTCAGGGCGGCCGGGTAGAAGTAGACGATGACCTTGCGGCCGGCGTGGTCGGCGAGGGACACCTGGTTGCCGTCGGCGTCGGACAGGCTGAAGGCGGGCGCGGTGTCGCCGGGCTGGAGGCGCTCAGACACGGTCGTACTCTCCTGAAGGCTGGGACGGGCGGCTGTACCACGGCAAACTTACCTCCGATGGTGGGTGGGGCCGCGCGGCCGTGTTCGGCAGCTGACACACTGGGTCAGTCGCACCGATCGCACGGATCGGACGGAACGACATCGGCGAGTGAATGGGGTGGCCCGAGTGGGCGAGGCGAGCACGCAGGACAAGTCGGCGCGGACGACCGCCCAGATCGAGGCGGACATCGAGCGGACGCGTGACCGGCTGGCAGGGACCCTCGACGAGCTGGCCGTCCGCGTCCACCCGAGCACCATCTCCGCCCAGGTCAAGGCCAAGGCGGCGGCCGCCGTCGAGGAGCGGGCGGCCCGGGCGTACGTGGCCGCCAGCGGCGTGGTGGAGAAGGTCCGGGCGCAGTTCGTGGACGAGAAGGGGCAGCCGCGCCGGGAGCGGATCGTCCCGGCCGCGCTGGTCGGCGTGGGCCTGGTGCTGCTGGTCGCCTCGGCCCGCAAGCGCCGCAAGGGCTGAGCACCGCGGGACGGAGGGCCGGGCGCGCCGCGTGCCCGGCCTTCCGCGTACCGGGCCAGCGTCACGCCCCGCGCCCGGGGGAGGTACCTTCGGGACCGTGAGTACGAACGACGAAGCGACCCGCTCCGAGTACGCGCAGGAGCCCGCCCGCCACGACCGGCTCGGCGAGAAGCTGCCGATCCGGATGCTGCACGACCGCGTGCTGGTGCGCATCGAGGGCGGCGAGGGCGAGCGCCGCTCGACCGGCGGCATCCTGATCCCGGCCACGGCGGAGCTGTCCAAGCGCTGTACCTGGGCGGAGGCCGTCGCCGTGGGCCAGAGCGTGCGCTCGGTGGAACCGGGGGACCGGGTGCTGTACGACCCGGAGGACAAGCTGGAGGTGGAGGTCCGCGGCGCCACCTATGTGCTGCTGCGCGAGCGCGACCTGCACGCCGTCGCCGCGACCCGTTTCGGCGACACGGAGGGCTCGACCGGGCTGTACCTGTGACGGCCTGATCCGCCCGGTGCCCCGCGGTGCCCCGACACGGGTCGGGGCCCCCCGCTTCCGGCGCGGGAGGCGGGCCGGGCCGCCCGCGCCGCCCGGGCGTCGTCGGTGCCGCGCGGCGGACACGCGCTAGGGTCCCGGCATGGGTGTGCCGGTGATCGGGGATGCGGAGCGTCGGGCCAGGCTGGGACGGCGGCAGTTGCTGGTGCCGTCGCTGCGGGCGGCGCGGGTGGAGGACGTGGCCGACGCGGTGGTCGGGCTGCACGCGACGGACGCGGCCACGGTGTACCTGTCGGCCTGCGCGCGGCTGGCGGAGCCCTCGGCGGCGGAGGTGGACCGGGCGCTGTACGAGGACGTCTCGCTGGTGAAACTGCTGTCGATGCGGCGGACGATCTTCGCGGTGACGGAGGGCCTCGCCCCGTACGTGAGTTCGGCCGCGGCGCGGGCGATCGCGGCGAAGGAACGGGCGACGCTGCTGAAGCACCTGCGGGACTTCGCCGAGGGCTGGGGGGAGGCCCGGCTGGCGGAGACGGAGCGCGAGGTGCTGGCCGCGCTGGCCGTCCGCGGCGAGGCGACGACCAGGGAACTCTCCGAGGACGTACCGCAGTTGCGCGAGACGATGCTGATGTCGGCGGGCAAGGCGTACGAGGCGAAGCAGAGCGTGGGCAGCCGCCTGCTGCGGCTGCTGGCCTCCGACGGGCACGTGCGCCGCTCCCGCCCGCGCGGTTCGTGGCTGAGCAGCAGCTACCCGTGGGCGCCGGTGCCGCAGTGGCCGGAGGTGCCGGTGCGGGAGGCGAAGGCCCAGGTGGTGCGGCGCTGGCTGGCGGCGTACGGACCGGCGACGGTCGAGGACGTGAAGTGGTGGACGGGCTGGACGCTGGGGGACGTCCGCCGGGCGCTGGCCGATCTCGGGGCGCTGGACGTGGCGTTGGCCGGCGGGGCGCCGGCGCTGGTGCTGCCGGGGGACGAGGCGCCGGCGGCGGAGCCGGAGCCGTGGGCGGCGCTGCTGCCCGCGCTGGACCCGGCGGTGATGGGCTGGCGCGGGCGGGACTGGTACCTGCGGCCGGAGGACGTGCCGGCGCTGTTCGACCGGGCGGGCAACGCCGGGCCGACGGTGTGGTGGTGCGGCGAGGTGGTGGGCGGCTGGGCGCAGCGCCCCGACGGCGAGGTGGTGTGGCGGCTGTTCCGGGACGTCGGGGCGGCGGCGGAGCGGGCCGTCGCGGAGCGGGCCGAGCGGCTGGCGGGCTGGCTGGGGGAGGTGCGGGTGACGCCGCGGTTCCGCACCCCGCTGGAGCGCGAACTGGTGGCCCGGGGCGCGTCCTGAAGCTTGTTCCGGAAGTCCGGGGACAAAGCTTCAGGGCGTGGGCGGGGCCGCCGGGCGGCTGGCGGGGCCGCCGGTGGCGCTGGGCGGGGCGGTGGGGCGGGTCGGCTGGACCTGGCTGGGCCGGGGGGTGGGGCTGGGCTGTTCCGGCTCCGTCGTGGGCTTGGGCGCCTGCGGGCTGGGGGTGATCGGGCCGGGAGCGGGTCGGCCGGTGGCGGCGGGGGTGCTGGGCTCGTGGCCGGGCGGTGTGCCGGGGGCCGGGCCGGCGTTGGCGGGTTCGCCGCCGGCGGCGGGGGCGGTGGTCGGGGTGGTGGCGCTGGGGGTGGTGCCGGCGGGGGCGGTGGGCCAGGGGGTGGCGGCGGGGGTGCCGTGTCCGGTCTTGAGGTCGAAGTCCTGGGTGGGGGTGCCGTCGAGGGCGGCGGCCATGTAGGCGGTCCAGATCCGGGTGGGGAAGGTGCCGCCGTTGATCCGGGTGAGTCCGGCGGTGCCGGCCAGCGGCTCCTTGGCGTGGGTCTTCGGGTTCTCCCGGAACAGGCCGACGGTGGTGGCGAGTTCGGGGGTGTAGCCGGCGAACCAGGCGGAGAGGTTGGAGTCGGTGGTGCCGGTCTTGCCGGCGGCGGGGCGGTTCAGGTCGAGGGCGGCGGCGCCGGTGCCGCGCGGGCTGACGACGTCGCGCAGCACGTCGGTGACGGAGTCGGCGGTCTCCCGGTCGAGGGCCTCGGTGGGGTCGTGTTCGGGCATCTTGGGGACGTCGACGGCGCCGCCGGGGTTGACGCGTTCGAGTTTGACGACGGACCAGGGGGTGCGGGCCCGGCCGTGGTCGGCGAGGGTGGCGTAGACGCCGGCCAGGTCGAGGGCGCTGGGGGTGGCGGTGCCGAGCGTCATCGAGGTGTTGGCCGGGTCCATGCCGCGGACGCTGTCGGGGATGCCGAGTTTGACGGCGGTCTCCCGGACGCGGGCGAGTCCGGCGTCGACGCCCTCCTGCGCGTACACGGAGTTGACGGACTTCACCATGGCGTAGCGCAGGGTGATGCTGCCGTAGTCGACGTCGTCCTCGTTGGGTGGCGCGTAGGGGGTGGGGCCGCCGGTGACGGGGCGTTCGCTGCTGCCGTCGTAGCGGGATTCGGTGGTGATCGGGACGCCGTCGAGGGTGTGCTGGGCGAGCAGGCCGGCGGCGAGGTCGATCGGTTTGAAGGTGGAGCCGATCTGGTTGTCCTGGCGCAGCGCGTCGTTGTAGGGCTGCTTGGCGTAGTCGGGGCCGCCGTAGACGGCGACGACCCGGCCGGTGGCGGGTTCGACGGAGGCGCCGGCGACCCGGACGTCGGTGTCGGTGGCGGGGCGGGCCCGGGGGTCGAGTTCGCCGGTGAGCCGGTCCTGGACGGCCTTGACGAAGGCGTCCTGCCGGGGCTTGTCGAAGGTGGTGGTGATGCGCCAGCCGCCGGCCTTGAGGGTGGCGGCGTCGAGGGTGCCGGAGGAGACGAGGTAGTCGTCGGCGACGCCGACCAGGTAGCCGGCCTGGCCGGCGAGGCCGGTGGCGGGCTGGGGGTCGATCGGGTCGGGGAAGGTGGTGGCGGCGCGGTCGGCGGGGGTGAGGAAGCCGAGCTGGACCATGCCGTCGAGGGTGTAGTTCCAGCGGGCGACGGCCTTCTCGCGGTTGGCGGGGGTGGCGGTCTTGACGTCGTAGAGGCTGGGGGCCTGGAGCAGGGAGGCGAGGTAGGCGCCCTGGGCGGGGGTGAGCCCGGAGACGTCGACGCCGTAGTAGGCGTGGGCGGCGCTCTGGATGCCGTAGGCGCCGCGGCCGAAGTAGCTGCTGTTGAGGTAGCCGGCGAGGATCTCGCGCTTGTCGCGCTGCTGGTCGACCTTGAGGGCGATGAGCAGTTCGCGGCCCTTGCGCTCGATGGTGCGGTCCTGGGTGAGGTAGTAGTTCTTGACGTACTGCTGGGTGATGGTGGAGCCGCCCTGCATGCCCTTGCCGAGCAGGGTGTTCCAGCCGGCCCGGAGCATGCCCTTCAGGTCGATCCCGCGGTTCTGGTAGAAGGTGCGGTCCTCGGCGGAGACGACGGCCTGCTGGGTCGGGAGCGGGATCTGGTCGATGGTGACGTCGGTGCGGTTGACGGCGCCGGTGCGGGCGATCTCGGTGGTGCCGTCGGCGTAGAGGTAGATGTTGTTCTGGGCGACGGCGTGGGCGTTGGGGTCGGGTACCGGGACGATGACGTAGAGCACGGCGAAGCCGCCGGCGGCGAGCAGGAACAGCAGGGTGAGGGTGCCGAGGGTGACCCGCCAGGTGGGCAGGAGCCGGCGCCAGAGCGGGAGGGCGCGGCGGGCCTCGCGGCGGGCGGCCCGTTTGGCCTGGCGGCGGGTGCTCAAGGTCATGCCGAGATTATCTGCTATTTGACGTCGGATCAGGCGGGGAAAACCGGGTGCGGGTGGTGCGGGCCAGAGGTACGGTGAAAGGTGCAAACCACATAGCGCACCCACTTCCGCAGCTCCGCCCGCCAGGCCCGGCACCCCCGGGTACGGCCGGTCGGAGCCGCTGGGGCGTGCGCGGATGTCGAGGTCCATCTCCCTCTGCCCATATTTGTCGACAAGGAGACAATATGCTCTACGCCGCCGTTGCCCGCGGCGCCTTCCGCCGCTACTCCACCTACCGGGCCGCCACCGTGGCCGGCACCTTCACCAACACCGTCTTCGGCATCATCCTGGCCTCCACCTTCCTCGCCCTCTGGCAGGCCCGCCCCGGCCTCGGCGGCTACGACCAGAGCCAGGCCGTCACCTACATCTGGGTCAGCCAGAGCCTGCTGGTCACCGTCGCGGTCTGGGGCGGCGGCTTCCAGGACGACATCCAAGACCGCTTCCGCAGCGGCGACATCGCCGTCGACCTCTACCGCCCGGTCGACTTCCAGGCCTGGTGGCTGGCCTCCGACCTCGGCCGGGCCGGCTTCCAGGCGCTGGTGCGCGGCACCGTGCCGATACTGATCGGCGCGCTGGTGTTCCGCATCCGACTGCCCGAACACCCACTGACCTGGGCGTTCTTCCTGCTCTCGGTACTGCTGGCGGTCGTGGTCAGCTTCGGGCTGCGCTTCCTGGTCTCGATCACCGGCTTCTGGCTGCACGACTCGGAGGGTGTGCGCTCGGTGATGCTGGTGGTCTCGATGTTCTTCTCCGGGATGCTGCTGCCGGTCGCGCTGTTCCCCGGCCTGCTCGGCGACCTCGGCCGGGCGCTGCCCTGGTCGGCGCTGGTGAACGTCCCCACCGACGTCTTCCTGGAACGGACCGGCGGCACCGCCCTGTTCGGGGCGCTCGGCTTCCAGCTCGGCTGGGCGGTGGTGCTGCTCGCCGCCGGGCGGGGCGCCCAGTGGCTGGCCACCCGCAAGGTGGTGGTGCAGGGTGGCTGAGCAGCTCGTCGGGCTCCGCCGGGAGCCCCTCGCCGCCCGCACCGCCTGGGCGCTGCGCTCCTGGTGGCTCTGCGCCCGGATGTGGATGCGCTCGATGATGGCCTACCGGGCCTCCTTCGTGCTCAACCTGGCGGCGAGCCTGGTCACCCACTCCCTCGACTTCGCGGTGCTGGTGATCATGTTCCTGCACACCGACCGGCTCGGCGGCTGGAGCCTGCCGGAGATCGCCTTCCTGTACGCCACCGCCACCTTCTCGCTCGGCGTCGCCAACCTGCTGGTCGGCTCGGCCGACGGGCTCGGCGCGCGGATCCGCAGCGGCTCGCTGGACACCATGCTGATCCGGCCCGCGCCCGCGCTCTCCCAGCTGTGCGCCGAACGCTTCACGCTGCGCCGGCTCGGCCGCCCGCTCCAGGCCGTCGCGGTGCTGGCCTGGTCGCTGGCCGCCCTGGACGTCCACTGGACCTGGGACCGGGTGCTGCTGGTGCCCGCCCTGCTGCTCTGCGGCACCGTCATCTTCGGCGCGATCTACATCGGCGGCGCCACCGTCCAGTTCTGGTGGGGCGAGTCCAAGGAGATCCAGAACTCCTTCACCTACGGCGGCGCGACGCTGCTGCACTACCCGCCGACGGTCTTCGCCAAGGAGCTGGTCGCCGGGGCGGTCTTCGGCGTCCCGCTGGCCTTCGTCAACTGGCTGCCCGCGCTGCGCATCCTCGACCGGCCCGACCCGCTCGGCCTGCCCACCGCCTTCCAGTTCGCCTCGCCGGTCGTCGCCGCGCTCTGCGTCCTCGCCGCCGGGCTCGCCTGGCGGGCCGGACTGCGCGCCTACCGCGGCACCGGCAGCTGAACCCCTCGCACGAACCCCTCCCATCCCGAAGGAGCTCCCATGGCACTGATCGAACTCCACGACGTCCACCGCACCTTCACCGTACGCACCCGCACGGGCCGGTTCAGCCGGGCCAAACGCGAGGTCCGGGCGGTGGACGGGCTCGGCTTCACCGTCGAGGCCGGCGAGTGCGTCGGCTACATCGGGCCCAACGGGGCCGGCAAGTCCACCACCATCAAGATGCTCACCGGCATCCTCGTCCCCAGCTCCGGACGGCTGCGGGTGGCCGGCGTCGACCCGGCGCGCGAACGCGTCGCACTGGCCCGCCGGATCGGCGTCGTCTTCGGCCAGCGCACCACCCTCTGGTGGGACCTGCCCCTGCGCGACTCCTTCGAACTCGCCCGCCGGATCTACCGCATCCCCGACGCCCGGTACCGCGAGAACCTCGGCCGCTGCGTCGAACTGCTCGACCTCGGCGGACTGCTGGACACCCCGGTGCGCCAGCTCTCGCTCGGCCAGCGGATGCGCGGCGACCTCGCCGCGGCGCTGCTGCACGACCCCCAGGTGCTCTACCTGGACGAGCCGACCATCGGCCTGGACGTGGTCAGCAAGGGGCGGGTGAGGGAGTTCCTGCGCGAGGTCAACCGGGACCGGGGCACCACCGTGCTGCTCACCACCCACGACCTGACCGACATCGAGCAGCTCTGCGGCCGGGTGATGGTGATCGACCACGGCCGGGTGGTCTACGACGGCGGGCTGGAGGGCCTGCACGCCACCGGCCGCAGCGAGCGGACGCTGGTGGTGGACCTCGCGCAGGAACTCGCGGACCCGGTCGAGGTGCCCGGGGCCCGGGTCACCAGGGTCGAGGGGCCGCGCCAGTGGCTGGCCTTCCCGGCCCAGGAGAGCGCCGCGCCGATCGTGGCGGCGGTCGCCGCGCGCTACCCCCTGGTGGACCTGTCGGTGCGCGAACCGGCCATCGAGGACGTGATCGCCCGGATGTACGCGGAGGTCGCGATCGGCTGACGGGACGGACGCGCGGCGGCCGGGGGCGCTCCGGCCGCCGCCCGGCCGCCGCCCGGCCGTCGTACGCCAGTGCCACAACCGGGAGCGCGTTCGGTTCCCCGTCGCCGGTGCGGGTGATCATCGTGACCCCTGGCCCCCACCGTGAGTTGACCCGGCATCACTCGCCGATGCCGGAACCGGAGGCCCGCTCCCCGATGGCCGTACCCGACGTGACCGTGGTGGTCGCGGTCTACAACACCATGCCGTACCTCACCGCCTGCCTGGACTCGCTGGTCGGGCAGTCCCTGGCGCCGGGGCGGCTGGAGGTGGTGGCCGTGGACGACGGCTCCACCGACGGCGGCGGGGAGCTGCTGGACGAGTACGCCGCCCGCCACCCAGGGCTGTTCACGGTGCTGCACCAGCCCAACTCGGGCGGCCCGGCGGTCCCGACCAACCGCGCCCTGGAGCTGGCCCGCGGCCGCTACGTGCTGTTCCTCGGCGCGGACGACCGGCTCGGCGAGGAGGCGCTGGAGCGGCTGGTCACGGCCGCCGACGCCTGGGGCTCGGACGTGGTGGTGCCCAAGCAGATCGGGGTGAACGGGCGGCTGGTCCCGCAGGGGATCTTCCACGCCGACGCCGAGTCCGTGGACTTCACCGACTCCGCGCTGGCCTGGGCGCTGGCCGACACCAAGCTGTTCCGGCTCGACCTCCTCCGGCGCCACGGGCTGCGCCGCGACGAGCGGTTGAAGGTCTTCTCGGACCAGCCGTTCACCCTGGAGGCCTGCCTGCGGGCGGCCCGGGTGTCCGTCCTCGCCTCCTACGACTGCTACTTCCTGGTGCTGCGCGAGGACCGGGGCAACGTCACCGAGCGGGCCGGGGTGCTGGACCGGCTGCGCGGGATCGCCGCGCTGCAGCAGGTGGCGGCGGAACTGGCCGATCCCGGAGAGGAGTTGGACGCCATCCGGGCCCGCAGCTTCGGCTGGGACGTGCCGCGCCTGCTGCAGGAGGGCTTCCTGCTGCTGGCCGAGGACGTGCAGGAGCGGGTGTGCGTCGAGGCCGCGCGCCTGGTCGAGCGGTTCGGCGCCCGCGAGGTGTACCACCGGCTGCCGCCCGCCGAGCGGGTGCGGCTCGAACTCGCCTGCGCGGTGCGGCCGGAGGCGCTGCGCGACCAGATCCGCTACGAGGCGGCGCACGGCGATCCACCCGTGGTGGTGGACGGCGGGCGGCGGTACGCGGGCTTCCCGGCGTTCCGGGACGCCCGGCTCGGCCTGCCGGACGAGCTGTTCCTGCTGCCGGAGGACGAGGCCGCCTCCGAGGCCGCCTCCGAGGCGGTCGGGAAGGCCGCCCCGCGGCTCGACCTCGCCCGGCAGCTGTGGCGCGGGCTCGTCCCGGAACAGCTGCGGCGCCGGCTGCGGCGCCACCCGGCGTGGCGCCGGCTGGCCGACTCGGTGAACGGAGGACGGGGATGAGCCTGGACGTCTGCGTGGTCGGCCTGGGCAAGCTGGGCCTGCCGCTGGCGGTGCAGTTCGCGCTGAAGGGCCACCGGGTGACCGGCGCGGACACCGCTCCCGGCGTGGTGGAGAGCGTCAACCGGGGCGTGCCGCCGTTCCCCCGGGAGGCGGGTCTGGACCAGGCGCTCAAGCGGGTCGTCGCCGAGGGCCTGCTGCGGGCCACCGCCGACACCACGGCCGCGGTGGCCCGGGCCGAGGCCGTCGTACTGGTCGTCCCGCTGGTCACCGCCGCCGACGGCAGCCCGGACTTCGCCCTGCTCGACGCGGCCACCGACGCCGTCGCGGCCGGGCTGCGCCGGGGCACCCTGGTCAGCTACGAGACCACCCTGCCGGTCGGCACCACCCGGGAGCGCTGGGCGCCCCGGCTGGCGTCCCGGTCGGGGCTCGCGGCCGGGAGGGACTTCGCGCTGGTGTTCAGCCCGGAGCGGGTGCGCACCGGACGGGTCTTCGCCGACCTGCGGCGCTACCCCAAGCTGGTCGGCGGCCTGGACGCGTCCTCCACCCGGCGCGGCGCCGAGTTCTACCGGGCGGTGCTGGACTTCGACCCGCGCCCGGACCTGCCCCGGCCCAACGGCGTCTGGGAACTGGCCTCGGCGGAGGCGGCCGAGTTCAGCAAGCTCGCCGAGACCACGTACCGGGACGTCAACATCGCGCTGGCCAACCAGTTCGCCCGGTACGCGGACGAGGTCGGGGTGGACTTCGCGGAGATCGCCGACGCCTGCAACTCGCAGCCGTACAGCCACCTGCACCGGCCGGGCATCGCGGTCGGCGGGCACTGCATCCCGGTGTACCCGCGGCTCTACCTGTGGAACGACCCGGGCGCGACGGTGGTCCGGGCGGCGCGCGAGGCCAACCTGGCGGTTCCGGGGTACGCGGTGGGCGTGCTGGCGGGGGCGGTGCCGGGCGGGATCGCCGGGCAGGGCGTGCTGGTGCTCGGCGCCTCGTACCGGGGCGGGGTCAAGGAGACGGCGTACTCCGGGGTGTTCCCGCTGGTCGAGGCGGTGCGGTCGGCGGGTGCGCGGCCGTACGTCAGCGACCCGCTGTACGAGGCGGAGGAGTTGGCGGCGCTCGGGCTGCCGCCGTACGGCGGGGAGCCGGTGGTGGCGGCGGTGCTGCAGGCCGACCACCCGGAGTACCGGGACCTGACGCCGGCGGACCTGCCGGGGGTGCGGGTGCTGCTGGACGGGCGGCGGTGCACGGACCCGAAGCGCTGGGCGGGCGCGGAGGTGCGGCGGATGGTGCTGGGCGGGGCGTGAGGCCCGGGCTGTTCGGCGTGTGAGGCCCGGGCTGTTCGGTGCGTCACGCCTGGCGGGGGCGTGTGATCGCGAGGCGCGCCCCCGTCCGCGCCGGGCAACGGGCAGACTGGCGGGGTGAGTGACGATGCCTTCAGCGGGACCGGTCCCGGGGTCCGGTTCACCGCGGCCGACGAGCAGAAGAGACGTGGCGTCCGCCGGATGAAGACCATCGCGACCGGCCTGCTGGCCTTCGCGACCCTGGTCTTCGCCCTGGCCACCTGGGCCAAGGCGGCCGGCGCCGGCCCCTGGGCGGGGTACGTGGCGGCCGCCGCCGAGGCGGGCATGGTCGGCGCGCTGGCCGACTGGTTCGCGGTGACCGCGCTGTTCCGCCGGCCGTTCGGCCTGCCGATCCCGCACACCGCGATCATCCCGACCAAGAAGGACGCCTTCGGCCGCTCGCTCGGCGACTTCGTCGGCGAGAACTTCCTCTCCGGCCACGTGGTCCGCGGCCGCCTGGCGGCACTCGGCATCGGCCGCCGGCTGGGGGAGTGGCTGGCCGCGCCGGGCAGTGCCGAGCGGGTCACCAAGGAGGCCTCGGCGGCGCTGCGCGGCCTGCTCGCGGTGCTCCGCGACGACGACGTGCGGGCGGTGGTCGCCGAGGCGGTGACCAGGCGGGCCGCGGCCACCTCGGTGGCCGAGCCGATGGGCCGGATGCTCGGCAAGGTGGTCGCGGACGGCGGGCACCACGGGGTGGTGGACCTGGTCGCCGTCCGGGCGCACGGCTGGCTGACCACCAACCACGAGGAGGTGGTCCAGAAGGTCACCCAGAAGACCCCGGGCTGGACGCCCCGGTTCATCGACCACCAGGTCGGCGAGCGGGTCTACAAGGAGCTGCTGCGCTTCGTCACCGACATCCGGGACGATCCGGACCACCCGGCCCGCGGCGCGATCGACAACTTCCTCGCCGACTTCGCGACCGAGCTGCAGACCGACCCGGAGACCATCGCCCGGGTCGAGCGGGCCAAGGGCGAGCTGCTGGCCCGCGCCGAGGTGCAGGACCTGATCAACTCCACCTGGGCGGCCGTGCGCACCCTGGTGATGGGCGCGGCCGAGGACGAGGACAGCGAACTGCGCCGGCGCATCCGCGACGGCGTGCGCCGCTTCGGCGAGCGCCTGGCCACCGACCCCAAGCTCCAGGCCAAGGTGGACGGCTGGCTCCAGGACGCCGCCCAGTACCTGGTCGACACCTACCGCACCGAGATCACCTCGCTGATCTCCGAGACGGTGGCGGGCTGGGACGCCGACGACGCCTCCCGCAAGATCGAGGCCAACGTCGGCCGCGACCTCCAGTTCATCCGGATCAACGGCACCGTGGTCGGCGCCCTGGCCGGGCTGCTGATCCACACCCTGGCGGTGGCGCTCGGAGGGTGACCCCGGGCACGGCCTATCCTTGCCAGCAACTGTCTTCGGTACGCGCGTAGAAGGAAGAAGGGAACCACCGTGGTCCAGCCGGACGGAAGTCGGATCGGCCCCAGTGTCAGTCGGATCGAGCCTGTGGAGCGGAGCATCGAGGCGTTCATCGCCGGGATGCCCAAGGCGGAACTGCACGTCCACCACGTCGGCTCGGCCTCGCCGCGCGTCGTCGCGGAACTGGCCGCCCGGCACGCCGGGAACTCCAAGGTGCCGGCCGACCCGGCGGCGCTCGCCGAGTACTTCACCTTCACCGACTTCGCGCACTTCATCGAGGTCTACCTGAGCGTGGTGGACCTGGTCCGGGACGCCGAGGACGTCCGCTCGCTCACCTACGGGGTGGCCGAGGACATGGCCCGGCAGAACATCCGGTACGCCGAGCTGACCATCACCCCGTACTCCTCGGTCCGCCGGGGCATCCCCGAGGTCGCCTTCATGGAGGCGATCGAGGACGCCCGGCTGCGCGCCGAGAAGGAGCTCGGCGTGGTGCTGCGCTGGTGCTTCGACATCCCGGGCGAGGCCGGGCTGCAGTCCGCCGAGGAGACCGCCCGGCTGGCCACTGAGCTGGGCCCCGACGGCCTGGTCAGCTTCGGCCTGGGCGGCCCGGAGATCGGCGTGCCGCGCCCGCAGTTCAAGCCGTACTTCGACCGGGCCCGGGCGGCCGGCCTGCGCAGCGTCCCGCACGCGGGCGAGGCCACCGGGCCGGAGACGGTCTGGGACGCGATCCGGGCGCTCGGCGCCGAGCGCATCGGGCACGGCACCCAGGCGGTGAAGGACCCGGCGCTGGTCGACTACCTGGGCGAGCACCGCATCCCGCTGGAGGTCTGCCCGACCTCCAACATCGCCACCCGGGTCGTGGAGCGGATCGAGGACCACCCGATCAAGCGGATGGTCGACGCCGGGCTGCTGGTGACGGTCAACAGCGACGACCCGCCGATGTTCGGCACCGACCTCAACACCGAGTACGCGGTGGCGGCGCGACTGCTGGGCCTGGACGAGGCCGGGGTGGCGGGGCTGGCCCGCAACGCCGTCGAGGCCTCCTTCCTGGACCGGGCGGGCAAGACCCGGCTGACCGGGGAGATCGACGCCTACTTGGCGGGCTGGCAGCAGGCCTGACCTTCCCGCCGTCGCGTTTCCCGCTGTCGCGTTTCCCCTGGTGAACCGCCCCGTCGACCTCGGTCGGCGGGGCGGTTCCGCGTTCCGGCGCCGACCGGCGCCATCCCCGTTCGGACTATGGCGCCAAAGTGGTGCCACAAATGGCTCGACATGGCACCACGGCCGTGCCATGCTTACGGCCATGGACCTCACGCCGTACGTGGAAAACCTCCGGAACGAGCTCGCGGTGGCCGCCGCCACCGGCGGGGACGAAGCGCGTGCGCTGGCCGAGCGGCTGACGCTCCCGCTGGAGTCGGCCGTGCGGCTCACCCTGCTCAACGCGCTCTCGGCCGCCATGGGCGAAGTCACCCGTGACCTCGCCCCCGGCTCGGTGGACGTGCGCCTGCGCGGGCTCGACCCCGAGTTCGTGGTGACGGCGCCGCCCGGCTCGGACGCCTTCCACGGCGATACGGCGCCACAGCCGGCACCGATGGCACCACTCGCGCCACCGGTGGCGCCGCCGGTGGCACCTTCGGCGGCGCCGGAGCCGGACGAGACCGGCACCGCCCGGATCAACTTCCGCCTGCCCGCCCACCTCAAGGCCAGGGCGGAGGAGGCCGCCGCCGAGGCCGGCCTCTCGCTCAACGCCTGGCTGGTCCGGGCCCTGGCCGGCGCCCTGGAGGGCGGCGAGCCGGCCCGCCGGCCGGTGGCCGATCCGGGCAGCCGGGTCGCGCGCAGCGTCGGCGGCCAGGGCTTCACCGGCTGGGTCCACTGAGGCCTCCGCAGTACCCCGAGCATCCGTACGACCGCTCGCTCCACCTCCCGCACCACCTTCTGCACCTTCGACGTCACCCCCGCTCCGACCAGCGGGAACACCCACACGAGTCAAAAGGACGGGACAGCCATGCCTACGTACGAGACCGACGGACCGATCTCCGCCATCCTCGAGTTCGACATCGGCTCGGTCTGGATCAAGGCGGGCAAACACACCGACACGGTGGTCGAGGTCCGGCCCGCCAATCCGGCCAAGGAGGCGGACGTCAAGGCCGCCGAGCAGACCCAGGTCGACTTCTCCGGTGGCCGGCTCGGCATCAAGGCCCCCAAGCAGCGCAGCGTCTTCAGCGGCAAGAAGGGCGCCGTCGAGGTCCTGGTCGAGCTGCCGGCCGGCTCCGAGGTCCACAGCGAGTCGCCGATGGCCGAGTTCGTCACCGAGGGCCCGCTCGGTGCCTGCCGACTGAAGACCTCGCTCGGCCGGATCCAGGTCGAGAGCGCCGAGAGCGCCCGGCTCGACAGCGGCTTCGGCGACGTCCGGCTCGGCGCGACGACCGGGGACGCCGAGGTGACGGGGGCCGGCCGGATCGAGATCGGATCCGTCGGGGGCCGGCTGACGGTGAAGAACAGCAACGGCGACACCGAGGTCGACGAGGTGCACGGCGAACTCCACGCCAACGCCTCCAACGGCCGGATCCACGTCGGCCTCGCCGAGGGGAACGTGGACGCCAAGTCGGCGCACGGCCACATCCGGGTCGGCCGGGTCGTCCGCGGCAAGGTCACCCTCCAGACCAGCGTGGGGGACGTCGAGGTCGGCATCGCGGAGGGCACCGCGGCCTGGCTCGACGTGCACAGCAAGGTCGGCGGCGTCCGCAACGACCTCGGCCCCACCCAGGGCCCGGGCGACGCGGTGGAGACGGTCGAGGTCCGCGGCCGCACCCAGGTCGGCAACGTCGTCGTCCGGAGGGCCTGATGGCGGCCGACTCCGCGGTCCCGGCGATCTCGGCGACCGGACTCACCAAGTCCTACGGGGACAAGGCGGTCCTGAGGGGCATCGACCTGGAGATCCCGGCGGGCAGCGTGTTCGCCCTGCTCGGGCCCAACGGCGCCGGCAAGACCACCACCGTGCAGATCCTCTCCACCCTGATCCCCGCGGACGGCGGCTCGGCCCGGGTGGTCGGGCACGACGTGGCACGCGAGGCCGACTCGGTGCGGAAGGCGATCGGGGTGACGGGCCAGTTCTCGGCGGTGGACAACCTGCTCACCGCCGAGGAGAACCTGATGCTGATGGCCGACCTCAACCACCTCCGCCGTCGGGAGGGGCGGAGGCGGACGGAGGAACTGCTGCGGCGCTTCGATCTCACCGAGGCCTCGCGCAAGGCCGTCACCACCTTCTCCGGCGGCATGCGGCGCAAGCTCGACCTCGCGATGACCCTGGTCGGGGACCCGAAGGTGATCTTCCTGGACGAGCCGACCACCGGGCTGGACCCGCGCAGCCGGCGCACCATGTGGGAGATCATCCGAAGCCTGGTAGCCGACCACGGGGTGACGGTCCTCCTCACCACCCAGTACCTGGAGGAGGCCGACCAGCTCGCCGACCGGATCGCCGTCCTGGACGGCGGCCGGATCGTCGCCGAGGGCACGGCCGAGGAGCTGAAGCGGTTCGCCCCCGGCGGGCGGATCCGGCTCCGGTTCGCGGACGCCGGCTCGCTGGCCACCGCCGCCGCACTGTTCGAATACGCCACGGCCGACACCGAGGCGCTGCGGCTGGAGATCCCGGGGGACAACTCCGTCCTCACCGTGAAGGCCGTGCTGGACGTGCTCGACAACGCGTCCGTGCAGGCCGAGTCGTTGGTCGTGGAGACGGCCGACCTGGACGACGCGTTCCTTCAACTGACCGGGGAGGGCGTGCGATGAGCATGGCCACGGGCACGGCCGGCCACGCGCTCAGCGACTCGCTGACCATGCTGCGCCGCAACCTCAAGCACGCGCTGCGGTACCCGTCCCTGACCTTCGCGGTCGTGGTGATGCCGGTCATGATGCTGCTGCTCTTCAACTACGCCTACGGCAGCACCCTGGGCGCCGGCATCGGCGGCGGCAACTACATCGACTACGTGACGCCCGGCATCGTGCTGATGGCGGCCACCTCCGGGGCGCTGGTCACCGCGATCGGCATCTGCACCGACATGACCGAGGGCATCGTCAACCGCTTCCGCACGATGGCCATATCGCGCTCCGCCTTCCTGGCCGGGCACGTGGTCGGCAGTGTCATCCAGACCATGATCGGGCTGGTGCTGGTGATCGGCACGGCCCTCGCGATGGGCTTCCGGCCGAACGCCGGACCGGTGGAGTGGCTGGCCGCGATGGGCCTGCTGCTCTTCCTCACGATCGCCCTGACCTGGATATCGGCCGGCATCGGCCTGGTGGCCAAGACGGTCGAGAGCGCCAGCAACATGCCGATGCCGCTGCAGTTCCTGCCCTTCATCGGCAGCGCCATCGTGCCGACCGACTCCATGCCGACGGCACTGCGCTGGTTCGCCGAGTACCAGCCCTTCACCCCCATGATCGAGACCCTGCGCGGGCTGTTGATGGGGACCGGGATCGGCACCAGTGCCTGGAGCGCCCTGGCCTGGTGCACCGTGCTGACGCTGGTCGGCTACTTCTGGTCGCGGAGCGTCTTCTACCGGCGGTGACGGGGGTACGGCCGGTGCACCCGGCGGCCCGGACGACGGAGCACCCGTCGTCCGGGCCGTCCGGCATCCCCGTAGTAAAGTCCCGGCAAAGGACAACTCCGGGGGGAGCAAATGACGGTGACGCGCCGCAAGCAGGTCGTGTGGTGGCTCCGGGGCGCGGCGCTGGCGGCCCTCCTGGTGTACCTGCCGGGCTACTTCTCCTCCCGCCAGGGCGGGCTGGTCGAGGTCGAGCGCTGGCTGAACCACCCGGTGCTGCTGCTTGGGACGGCGATCGCGCTGGCCGTGGCCTCGGCGGTGGCCCAGTTCGAGTTCCGCACCAGATGGGCGCAGATCGGTTGTGCGGCCGTCCTGTCACCGCTCCTCGTCATCGGGGCGGGGGTCGGAGCCGTGGCGTACATCTTCGGCGGCGACGGCCGGCTGGTCGACCGCAAGCCCGACCCGAACCGCTCCGACCACGTGCTGCGCGTCACCGACATCGCCTTCTCGATCGACCCGGTCTACCGGGTGGAGCTGCTGACGGGCAGCGGCTGGTCGGCCCGCCACTGGGGCCTCGGCACCTGGGAGGAGGGCGACGGCTTCGTCAAGGCCGAATGGTCCGCCCCGGGCCGGATCACGGTGACCTTGCGGGAGGAGATCGAGGTCTTCACCGTGGACGAGGACGGGACGCTGGGCGGCCCCTCGGCCATGCCCCGGCCCCGCTAGAGCTGTCGTAAGGTCCGTGCCGAAGATCGGTGAACCGCCGGGGGGGCGAGCGAGGCATGTCAGCGGCACGTCGCAAGCAGATCGCGTGGAGGCTCAGAGGGGTGGCGTTCGCGGCGCTGCTGGCGTACCTGGCGGGTTGGTACGCGTCCCGACCGGGCGGGCTGGTGGTGGTCGATCAGTGGCTCAACCACCCGGTGCTGCTGGTCGGCGCGGCGGTCGTGCTGGTCGTGGCCTCGCTGATCATCGAGCTGGAGTTCCGTACCCGGGTGTCGCAGATCGGTTGCGCCGCCGGCCTGGTGGCGCTGATCTTCGGCGCGCCGATGACCGTGTTCACGGTGTTGGCGACCACCGGCTTCCCGGGGCGGACCGACCGGGAGGTCTCCCCGGGCCGCCCGGACCGGGTGCTGACCATGACCAATGTCGCCTTCTCGATCGACCCGATCTACCGGGTGGAGCTGGTGTCCGGTACCGGTTGGTCCGCCCGCCACTGGAGCATGGGCATCTGGAACACCCAGTACGGCGACTTGGTCCGCATCGACTGGTCCGGGACGGACCGGATCACCATCACCGGGCGCAAGAAGCTCACGGTCTTCGACGTCCTTCCGGACGGCAGCCTGAGCGCCCCGCGGGAGGAGCCCCTGCCCCCGAAGCAGTGAAACGGTCCGGCCCTCCGCCGGGGGACGGGGGAGGGCCCGACCGTCCGCCTCGGCGGGAAGGCCTCACCAGCGGTCGATGCCCATGGTCCTGGCCGCGCTGTGGACGGCGTTGTAGTGCGGGATCGACATGTCGGACTTCTTCTGGCCCGCCGGCAGGCTCCTGTCGGCGGCGCGGAACTCGTCGCGGGCCTCCGCGAGCAGGCTGGTGCCGTGGGAGACCGGGACGTCCTTGGTGCCGTGCGCCGGGTGGGACTTGGCGGCCGTCCTGCTGCCCGCGTTGATCAGGGTGTTGCGGGCCTGGTTGTAGTCGGCGACCTTGACGGTCTTCGGGTTGCGGAGCTCCGCCCGCACCCCGGCCGCCGACGGCGCCTGTTCGGCGGCGACGGCGGCCGGAGCGGCAGCGGTGGTGAGCGCACCCGTCACGAGGACGGTCGCGAAGGCGTTCCGAAGGGACCTGTGCATGAGGGTGTCCTTCCGACAAGAAAAGCGTCACGGATTCGCTCCCTCATGAGCACCGGAACGGTCAGGGTGCGAACGCCTCCGCCCTACCCCGGCCCCCGGCGGCGGAAAACCGGCTTCCGCTCAGGAAGTTCGCCGACGATGAGATCAGGCCTTTGCCTGATTGTGCGTTCATGGGATCAGCGCAGTGGAAAGGTGGGGCTGCAACGCGGAAGGGTCCGGCACCCGTGTGGATGCCGGACCCTTCCGACTGTGGAGCGCCAGGCCCGGGTTGCACGGACTCTTCCTACTGAAAGTAGGACGTGCTCTGGTAGCACCGCTGACGCCTGGCGAGAGATCATCTCCCTCGCGATGTCGAAAATATTAGCAGCTCAACGCCTGTGCGCCGAATCGTGCTGCCGGACGCCCGGGGGCGCCGTGTTGGCTGGTTGTCGCGCAGGGCTCCCTCGCCGCCTGAATCGGTTCGGTCGCATCAACGCGGAAGGGCCCGGCATCCGTGTGGATGCCGGACCCTTCCGACTGTGGAGCGCCAGGCCCGGGTTGCACGGACTCTTCCTACTGAAAGTAGGACGTGCTCTGGTAGCACCGCTGACGCCTGACGAGAGATCATCTCCCTCGCGACGTCAGGAATATTAGCAGCTCAACACCCGTGCGCCGAATCGCGGCCCCGGCCGGTGCGCCGGCGGAGTCAGGCGTCGAACTCGCCGGCGCGGATGGCGGAGACGAGGTCGCGCCATTCGTCGGGGGTGAGCTGGGCGATGGCGTCGGGCAGGAGGCTGCTGCGGACGTAGACGGCATCGGGGGCTATGGCTACCTCGGGGCAATTGTTGCCATCGCCGCAGGCGCTGGGCCTTCGCCAAGCGAGTTCTTCCACAGAGGCCTCACAGGCTATTCATGATGCTGGAGATCGCGTCACGGGAGGCCGATGGATCGAGTGCGCGATCACGCATCGCCCCGAGGATGCTCCGGTAGTTCTCCAGCTGATTCATCTCGGTCAGGAACGCTGGCGATCCTACGGAGTCCAACTGCACCGTATCGAGGCGGGGCACGGGCCCGCTGGCGTACAGCACAGCCTGGCCTGCCCCCTTGAAACCGCCGGCCTTGAACTCCAGCACGCGCAGCGTCACGTGGGGAGCTTCTGAGAGCGACAACAAGTGCTTCAGCTGTTCCCTGGCGACAGTTGCCCCTCCGAACTCCATGCGAAGCGCTGCCTCGTGCACGATCGCTTCGTAGTCGAGTGGATCGCTTCGCGTCAGGAGCTCAGCTCGTCGCATCCGGTTCTCGACCCGTGCTTCGATGTTCAGCGGTCGTAGAGGCGGATAGACCTCTCGAAAGATCGCCCGAGCTGTCTCCTCGGTCTGCATGAGCCCGGGAGCATGGCAGATCTGGTACGTCACCAGCGCGCCGGCATAGTGCTCGACCTCGGAAATCTCAAGAATTCCGGCCGGGACGAGGCCTCTGTGCTCCTCCCACCACCCCTTCGTCCGGTCGGCGGCCATCTCGGCAACGGCGTCGATGTACGCGGAGTCGGCCTCCTCGTACTCGGTGGCGAGCGCAAGGACCCGCTCGGCGCTGATCGGATAGGAGCCCTGCTCGATCAGCGTGACCTTGCTGCGGTCCAGCCCAAGAACGGCGGCAGCGTCTCCGGCCGTGCGTCCGGCGGTCTCTCGCATCTTTCGCAGCTCGATGCCGACGCGCTTCCGGCGTGCGGTTGGGGTAGGTGGCATCTCCCCAGCATCCACCGCGTGTGCGTGACGAGTCCAGCGAACAGATAGGCACATCTTCTAGAGGCTGCTAGCAAATTTGCTATCGCATGCCCTACAGTCTGTGATGCACCGATCACCGAACGGATCGTCAGTAACGCTGCTCGGGCACCGAAGAACACCCATGTCCAGTGGGTTCGTTCACGGCGACGCATCCGCCGGTCTCACCCTTCCCCCTCCGGGAGACGCTGTGCGTAACCTCAACTCCCCCTCCCTCACCCTCTCCCGCGACGCCCTCCGCGACGGGATGACCAGTGCCGGCTGGCCGCCCTCCCTCATCGCGGACGCCGAACTCGCGATGGTCGAACTGATCGTCAACGCCTGGCGCCACGGTGAGACGACCTCCCCGGTCATCCTGATCCACCACCGCGCCGACACCCTGCGCGTCGCGGTCTCCGACCGCAGCCCCCTCCTCCCGGAACAGGGCCCCCTCGCCCTCCTCTCCGAGACCGGCCGGGGCCTCCAACTGGTCGCGGGCCTCACCCACCGCTGGGGCGTCGACCCCCAACACCTCGGCAAGACCGTCTGGTTCGAGCTGCAGCAGGACGGTGTCGCGTGAGCGCCCACCACCCCATCCACCCGGCCGACCCGGCGCTGCTGCACCTCACCTCGCGCCAGGTCGCCCAACTCATCGTCGAACTCCGAACGGAAGGCCGAGAGTTCGGCCTCCTCTGGCCCTCCGCCGGCCCCGGCGACATCAACCTCCACGGCCGGCGCCTGGTCGACATCGGCAACGTCCCGGCGAGCACGCTGGTCAACCTCCTCGCGCTCATCCGCGAGTTCAGGCGCAACCGCGACCTCAGGCCGTAGGAGCCGTAGGAACAGTCCCGTAGGTGTTGAAGCGCAGGTACAGCCCGATGTGCGCCGGAGTCCCCGGCGCGATGGTGCGGTAGCTGCACAGCTCCTGCACCCCGCTCTCGCCTCCGGGCAGTCCGGCCGTCAGCTGCCGCAGCACCTCGGCGTGCGGGCGCGGATCGACGCCCTCGATCCGCATCAGCTCCGCTATCCGCCCGGCGGCCTCGGCGTCGCTGCGGGTGTTACCGGGAAGCCGCAGGTAGACGTTGGCCTCCTCGGGTCCCGTCGCACCCTCCCGGAACGCCAGGCAGGTCATCGGCTCGTTGTCCACCGTGCCGCCGTCCCGCCCGTAGATCACGGCACGGGCTCGGGCCGCCCGGGCCGAATCGTGGCGGTGCGACAGTGCGGCAACGGTGTCCAACTCGTCCATCGGCATCGGGAGGTGGCGGAAGTAGACCTTCACCCGGGAGGCGCTTCCGCCGTCCAGGTCGAGGGCGAAGAACTCCACCTCATGCCCGCGTCGGGCGAGCTCCCCGCACCGCCGTCCCACCGGTTCCCAGGCCTCGGCTAGCCCCAGCCGGTGCATGGCCTCGGCCATGACCTCGTGGGTGTGGTCCGGGCCGTGCGCCTGCGGGTTGAGGTAGACCTTGTAGTGCGGCCGCTCGCCGGGCTGCCAGGCCAGGGAGTGCCAGACGGTGGGCCGGTTGAGACCGGGACGGGGCGTGACGAACAGGTCCTCGACGTCGAGGTGCCGCTCGATGCTCACCCCCGGCCGTTCGGCTAGCCGAAGCGTCAACTCCCGTCCGGCTTCCTGGCATCCGAGCGGAGTGCGGTCGAAACTCAGCGACTCGAACAGGATGCGCACCTCCGGCCTCCCCGCCTTCCAGCTGACGGAAAGCTCGGCGGGGAAGCCGTCGGTCGAGACGAACGACGGCGGATTGCACCGGGTCCCGATGGGCCGCGCGCCCCACGGGCTGAGCACGTCCCGCAGGTCCTGCAGGACGCGGGCCGTCTCCGACCCGCTGATCCCCAGGCCCCGGCAGACGGCTGTCCACTTCTCCTCCAGGAACTGCCCGAAGGTCTTGTCCGGGTCCCGGAAGGGGGCGAGGGCGGATGTGGTGTCGCGAAACAGCGGGATGGTCACTGGCCCGACTGGTTGGGTTCGTTCATCTGCCCGATGACCGACTGGTTGGGCTCGTTGAGCTGCCCGGTGATCGACTGGTTGGGCTCGTTGAGCTGCCCGACGACCGACTGGTTCGGCTCGTTCAGCTGCTTGGCGACAGTGCTGGGCGCGGGTGCTGCCGCCAGGATCGCCGTGGTGCCGACGAGCAGTGCCGCACCTGCGGCGATTCCAACTGCCCACGTGGCCAATACCCTGCGCATCATTGCCCCTCCCCCTGATCGATGATCAGATTGATCATAGCCACAGGGCCGGTGCCAAAGGTATGTATCTTTCGAACGCATCTTTGATTTGCCCCCGCCCAGCCGGCCCTCAGCCCCAGCCCCTCGCCCCACCGCAGCAGCCCCGGGAGTCGCCATGTCCGCACCGCAGCAGCCCGAAGACCCGTACGCGGCGACCGGTGTCGTGGGACCGGCCCCGGAGGGGGTGACCCTGCCGCTGCCGCCGGTGTTCGACTCGGTGGAGGAGGAGCGCCAGTACCGGAAGGAACAACTGGCGGCCGGGTTCCGCCTGTTCGGCCGGTTCGGCTTCTCGGAGGGCGTCGCCGGGCACATCACCGTCCGCGACCCGGAGAACCCGGGCTGGTTCTGGGTGAACCCGTTCGGCATGAGCTTCAACCAGATCAAGGCCTCCGACCTGATCCTGGTCGACCACGAGGGCACCCTGCTGCACGGCAAGCGTCCGGTGAACCGGGCCGCCTTCGCGATCCACTCCCAGGTGCACGCCGCCCGCCCGGACGCGGTCGCGGCCGCGCACTCGCACTCGCTGTACGGCAAGGCCTTCTCCAGCCTCGGCATCCCGCTCGACCCGATCACCCAGGACGCCTGCGTCTTCTTCGAGGACCACGGGCTGTACAGCGACTACCGGGGTGTCGTGACCGAGACCGAGGAGGGCAAGCGGGTGGCCGCCGCACTGGGCGGCCACAAGGCCGTGATCCTGCAGAACCACGGCCTGCTGACGGTCGGCCAGTCGGTGGCCGAGGCGGTCTGGTGGTTCATCACCATGGAGCGCTCCTGCCAGGCGCAGCTGCTGGCGATGGCGGCCGGCACCCCGAAGTCGATCGACCGGGAGACCGCGCTGATCGCCCGGAACCAGATCGGGACCTCGCTGGCCGGCTGGTTCCAGGCCCGCCCGCTGTGGGACCAGATCACCCTCTCGGACCCCGACCTCTTCGACTGACGATCCCCGCCGCCGTCCGCCTTCCCCCTGGAGCAGCCCCGTGCCCACCACCCCCGCCCAGCGCAGGCTCCGGATCGCCGTGTTCGGCGCCGGTTCCATCGGCTGCCACCTCGGCGGCATGCTCGCCCCGACCGCCGACGTCACCCTGATCGGCCGGCCGGCGGCGATGGCGGCGATCGACGCGGACGGGCTGACCCTCACCGGCCCGGGCGGGGCCCGCCGCGAGGTGCGGGACCTGACCGCCGCCGCCGACCCGGAGGCCGCGGCCGGCGCCGACTACGTGCTGGTCACGGTGAAGTCCGCCGACACCGCGACCGCCGCCCGGGAACTCGCCCCGCACCTCGGTCCGAACACGGTGGTGGTGAGTTTCCAGAACGGTCTGCGCAACGTGGACGTGCTCGCGGCCGCGCTGCCGTCCCACCGGGTGCTGGCCGGCATGGTCCCGTACAACGTGGTGCGGACCGGGACCGCGGCGTTCCACCAGGGCAGCGGCGGCTCGCTGATGCTGGCCGCCGAGGAGGGGGCGGACGCCCTCGCCGACGCCGCCCGGGCGGGCGGTCTGCTGCTGGAGTTGCGGACGGACATGCCGGCCGTCCAGGCGGCGAAGCTGCTGATGAACCTCAACAACGCGGTCAACGCGCTCTCCGGGCTTCCGTTGCGCGAGCAGGTCGGGCAGCTGGCGTACCGGCAGTGCGTGGCGCGCTGCCAGCTGGAGGCGCTGGCGGTGTTCCGGGCCGCCGGGATGGCGCCGGCCCAGCTCGGCCCGGTGCCGCCGGAGGTGATGCCGCAGGTGCTCGAACTGCCGGACGCGCAGTTCCAGGAGCTGGCCGGGGCCAGCCTGCAGATCGACGCGACGGCCCGCTCCTCGATGTGGGAGGACCTCCAGCGGGGCCGCCCCACCGAGATCGACTCGCTGCAGGGCGAGGTCGTCGCCCTCGCCGAGCGCCACGGCCTCACGGCGCCCGCCAACGCCCGCCTGATCACCCTCGTCCACGAGGCCGAGGCGGCCGCCCCCGGCACCGGCCCCGGCTGGACCGGCCCCGCCCTCCTCGCCGAACTCACCCCGGCCCACTGACGGGGCGCTCCCGGTAGCCCGCGCGGGAAGTCGGCCCGGCCGACTTCCCGCGCAGGCGGCGTCAGGAGAAGTCCAGGACCAGCCGGCCGCGCAGGCCGCCGGCCTCCAGGAGGCGGTGGGCCCGGGCCGCTTCCTCGGCGGGCAGCACGTCGGCGACGTGCAGGGTCAGGACGCCCGCCTCGGCCTGGTGGCGCAGGGCGTCCAGCCGCACGGTGTCCGTGATGGCGTCCGTCACCATCACCGGGCGCACCAGGACGCCGCGTTCGGCGGGGCCGGACCAGCCCTTCAGCTCGGCCAGGGTCCCGCCGTCGGCCACGGCGGGTACGAGCTCGGTGGTCTGGTGGGAACCGTCCACCAGGCCGGGGACGCCGTCGGGCACCAGCGCCCGGATGCGGTCGGCGACGTCGGGGCCGCGTTCCACCACGTGGTCGGCGCCGAACCCCCGTACCCGCTCGACGTCCTGCGGAGCGGCGTCCGCGATGACGGTCAGCCCGTCGGCCTTGGCCAGCTCGACCGCGTACCCGCCGACGGCCCCGGCCGCTCCGGTCACGGCGACGGTCCCGCCGGGTGGCACGGCCAGTGCGTCCAGGGCCAGGCGTGCGGTCATCGCGTTCATCAGCAGCGTGGACGCCGCGGGGTGGTCCACCCCCTCCGGTGCCGGGACCACCGAGGCGGCGGGCACCACGACCTGCTCGGCGTACGCCCCACCGTGCTCGCCGATGAACAGCACGACGGCGACCACCCGTTGGCCGACGGCGAGTCGTCCGTCCGTCCCGGGCCCGAGCTGGTCGATCACCCCGGCCGCGTCCATGCCGGGCACGAACGGGGGCCGCCTGCCCGGCATCCGTGCGGCGTGGCCGCCGCGCCGCAGTACCGCGTCGGTCGGGTTCACGGCGGCCGCGTGCACCCGGATGCGGACCTCACCGGGGCCGGCCTGCGGCTCGGGCAGCTCCAGGACGCGCAGGACGTCCGGGCCGCCGAACTCCTCAATTCCTATGGCTCTCATGCCACTTGCAAGTCGCCTCGCGGGCCGGGTGTTCCCGCGTGGCGCGTGCCGCGCGTCGACGCCGAGGCCTCAGTCCCGGGGCCAGGGCCGCCCGTCGAGCCGTTCGATGCCGGTGTTGAAGCGGCGCAGGAAGCCGGCGAAGGAGGCTATGTCCTCCTCCGGCCAGTCCGTCATCACGAGGTTCAGCGCCCGTACGTGGGCCTCGCGTTCCGCTTCCAGCCGGTTCCGGCCCTCCTCGGTGAGGCGGAACTTGCGGGCGATGCCGCCGTCCGGGTCCGGGATGCGTTCGAGCAGGCCCGCGCTCTTCAGGGCCGCGGTCTGCCGGTTGAGGGTGGAGACGTCCAGGGCGAAGGCGTCGCTCAACTGCCCGATGGACATGGGCCCCTCGGCGTCGACCCGGCTGAGCAGGATGTAGGAACTGCGTTCGAGCTGGCTGCCCTCGGGGCGGGCGTTGACCTGGCTCAGGTCGCGGTGCCGGGCGAACACCAGGAATTCGAGGGCGACCTCGTGCGTGGGGCTGGTCATGTCGAAGTCCCTTCATCACCGCTTCGACCTGCGGTTTCTCCGTGGATCACCTTTCAGTATGCCAGAGGTATGCGTGGCCCACATGATGTGCACGGCGCACATCATGTGTAAGCTGACCATTCTGTGTTCCATGCACATTGTGTGTTTTCTGCACACTCCTGCTCTTCGACTGCCCGAGGAGGCCCGTCATCAACGGCCCCGCCCCCACTCCCCGCACCGGTCCGATCGTGGCGGTGCTCGCCTTCACCGGCACCGTCGCCGCGATCATGCAGACCCTGGTCACCCCACTGATCAGCGAGCTCCCGCAACTCCTGCACACCAGCGCGTCCAACGCCTCCTGGGTCATCACCGCGACCCTGCTCTCCGCCGCCGTCTTCGTCCCGATCAGCGGCCGCCTCGGTGACCTGCTCGGCAAGCGGACGATGCTCATCGCCTCCTGCGTCCCGCTGCTGCTCGGCTCGGTCCTGTGCGCGGTGGCCGACTCCGTGGTGCCGATGATCGCCGGCCGGGCGCTGCAGGGCATGGGCATGGGCCTGGTGCCGATCGGCATCAGCCTGCTGCGCGACGTCCTGCCGCCCGAGCGGCTCGGCTCGGCGATCGCCCTGGTCAGCGCCTCCATGGGCATCGGCGGCGGCCTCGGCCTGCCGATCGCGGCCGGCGTCGCCGACTACGCCAGCTGGCGCGTGCTGTTCTGGGGCACCGCCGTGCTGACCGTCGTCATCATCGGCATGCTCTGGACCGTCATCCCGGCCCCCGCCGCGGACGGCCGCCCCGTCGGCGGCCGCTTCGACTTCGTCGGCGCGATCGGCCTCAGCGTCGGCCTGGTCTGCCTGCTGCTGCCCGTCTCCAAGGGCGGGGACTGGGGCTGGGGCAGCACCCGCACCCTCGGCCTGTTCGCCGCCTCCGCCGCGATCCTGATGCTCTGGGCCCGCTGGGAGCTGCGCGTCCCCGAACCGCTGGTGGACCTGCGGGTCACCGCCCGCCCGCGGGTGCTGCTGACCAACGCCGCCTCCGTCCTGGTCGGCTTCGGCATGTACGCCCAGGCGCTGATCGTGCCGCAGCTGCTCATGCTGCCGAAGCTCACCGGCTACGGGCTGGGGCAGTCGATGCTGGCGATGGGCCTGTGGATGGCGCCCGGCGGGCTGATGATGATGGTCGTCTCCCCGTTCGGTGGCAAGCTGTCCGCCGCGCGCGGACCGAAGTTCACCCTGGCCGCCGGGGCGCTGACGATCGCCGTCGGCTACGGGCTGGCGCTGCCGCTGATGGGCTCCACCTGGGGCGTGCTGATCGTGACGATCGTCTGCAACAGCGGTGTCGGCCTGGCCTACGGCGCGATGCCCGCACTGATCATGAGCGCGGTGCCGCTGTCCGCGACGGCCTCGGCGAACAGCTTCAACACCCTGATGCGCTCGCTGGGCACCTCGGTGTCCGCCGCCGTGATGGGTGTGGTGCTGTCGCAGATGACCGTCAACCTGGGCGGGCACGCCCTGCCCTCGGAGGGCGGCTTCCGGGTCGGCCTGGTGATCGGCTGCGGCGTCGCGCTGATCGCGGCCGCCGTCGCCGCCGTCATCCCCGCGCCGCCCGCTCCCCAACTGCGCGCCGTTCCCGCCCCGGAGGCGGGGGACGCCGAGGCGGCCAGGCCGGCCACGGCCTGAGGCCCGGTCGGGTGGGGCCCGTCTGCCTGCGCGGGGCCCGCCTGCTTGGGCCCGCCTGCGGGCGGCCCGCCCCGGGCGCGTTGTGCTCGCGCGTCCGGGGCGGGCGCGTCGGCGCTACCGGAAGGCCGGCAGGTTGCGCTCGACCCAGGCCCGGAAGGGCGCGGCCGGGCGGTGCAGCACGGCCGCCACGTCGGGGCTGACCGCCTGCTCGGCGGGGAGCGGGAGGCCGAGGACGTCCAGCGTCCCGGCGATCACCTGCTCCGGCATGAACCGCGCCAGGTGGGCGTGGGCCTGCTCCCGGGACAGCTCCACGAAGGCCACCTCCTCGCCCAGGGCCTCGGCGATGACCTCGGCCTGCCGGCGCGGTCCGATCGCCTCCGGTCCGGTCAGCTCGTAGGTGCGGCCGCCGTGGCCGTCCTCGCGCAGCACGGCGGCGGCGACCGCCGCGATGTCCGCCGGGTCGACCACGGGCAGCGCCACCCCGCCGAACGGCGCGAAGACGGTCCGCTCCGCCCGGACCGTCCCGGCCCAGGCGAAGGCGTTGGAGGCGAAGCCGCCGGGGCGCAGGACGGTGAAGTCCCGTCCGGAGGCGCGCACGGCGGCCTCGAACTCCCGCAGCCGGGCGTGCGAGGGGGCGTCCGGCCGGGTGGCGCCGACCTGCGAGGAGACCAGGACGATCCGCTCCACCCCGGCGTCCGCGACCGTCCTCAGCAGGGCTTCCGGGCTCTCGCCGTGACTGTTGAGCTCGCCGCCCAGCAGGACGAACAGCGCGCGGGACCCTTCGAGGGCCGGGCGCAGGCCGGCGGCGTCGCCAAGGCCGCCCCGGGCCCAGCGGACTCCGGCCGCCGGGTGGTCGGGCTGCGGCTGCCGGGACACGGCGACCACCTGTTCGCCCGCCTCGGCCAGCAGCTCCACCAGCGTCCGGCCGATGTTGCCGGTCGCGCCCGTCACTGTGATCATTTCCGCCCCCAGGAGTGAGAAGTCAGGAGTGAGATGTGCGGTCGAGCCAGTGAGTTAGTTGGCTGACTGAGAAAGACCATAGCCGCCTTCCGGGGCGGCTGTCTATAGTCAGTCGGGTGACTGACTCAGTGAACCGGCGCACGGCGGCGTCGCAGAAGCGCCGACGGCTCACCGCGGCCGCGGCCAAGGTCCTGCACGAGCAGGGCGTCGAGCGGACCACCCTCGCCGACATCGCGCGCGAGGCCGACGTCCCGGTCGGGAACGTCTACTACTACTTCAAGACCAAGGACGAGCTGGTCCGCGCCGCGCTCTCCGAGCACAGCGCGCACCTCGACGAACTCACCGAGCGGCTGGAGCGGTTGCCCGACCCGCTGGACCGCCTCAAGGCGCTGGTCGAGGCCTGGGTCGGACAGCGCGACCTCGCCGCCCGGCACGGCTGCCCGACCGGCACCCTGGCCGTCGAACTCGACAAGCGCACCGAGGGGGGCCTCGACGCGGAGGCCGGCGCGGTGATCCGGCGGCTGCTCGACTGGGCCGCGGGCCAGTTCCGCGAGCTGGGCCTGCCCGACCCGGACGGCCTGGCCCTCACCCTGGTCGCGGGCTACCAGGGCATGTCGCTGCTCGCCAACGCGCTGCGCGACCCGGAGGTCATGACGCGCGAAGGGGGCCGCCTGCTGCGCTGGCTCGACTCCCTGCGGGTCGCGTAGGCCCGCTCTCCGCAGGTCCACCCTCGGGCAGGCCCGGCGGGCCCGGGCCTCAGTCGCCGAGCATGCGGTGGGCGAGCAGGTGGAGCCCCGCCTCGATGCGTTCGGCGGACACGCCCCGGTCGCGGTGGTGGCGGTACAGCTCCGGGGCGAGCGGTGCCAGCAACTGGTCGGCGAGGACGTCCGGGTCCTCGGCCCGCGCCGCCGCGGCCAGCATCCGGACGTGTGCGCGCCAGAAGCCGTAGGCGCCGGTGGCCAGCCGGGCCGGGCCGGTCTCGGCGCCGAGCAGCAGGTGGGAGTGGCGCTCCAGCAGGCGGACCATCGCCGAGTAGAAGGCGCTCAGCCGCTCGGCCGGGGCGGCCACCGGCTCCGGGCCCAACGGGCCCTCCCCACGCAGGAGTTGCTCCTGGATCTCGTGCTCGTGGGCGTCCAGCAGGGCGCGCGCGATCGAGGCGCGGTCCGGGTAGCGGCGGTAGAGCGTGCCGCGGCCGACGCCGGCCGCCCGGGCGATGTCCTCCATGGTCACGGCGGCCGGGTCGCGGGTCGTGAACAGCTGCTCGGCCGCCCGGAGCACCTTGAGTCGGTTGCGGGCGGCGTCGGCGCGTTCGGTCGGTGGCATGGGCCGATTCTAACAAGTGGACGCTCTGTCCACTTGATGGCTAGCATCGTCACCAGTCAAGCGGACGCCGTGTCCGCTTGCGGAATCCCGGGGGTACCGTCATGCCGCAGCTCCTCCACCTCGACGCCAGCGCCCGCCGCAGCTCGTTCTCCCGCAGGATCGGCGCGGCCTTCGCCGAGGCCTGGCGCGCCGAAGCGCCGCAGGGCACCTGCACCTACCGGGACCTCGCGGCCGAGCCCGTGCCGCCGATCGGCGAGGCCTGGACGACGATCTGCGACACCCTGCTCCGCGAGGGCATCGTCGAGCCCGACCGCTACGCCGAGGCGGTCCGCACCGACGCCGAGCGCGCCGCGTGGGCGGTCCTCGAACCGCTGCTCGCCGAACTGCTCGCCGCCGACGTCGTCCTGATCGGCTCGCCGATGTACAACTTCGGCGTCCCGGCCCAGCTCAAGCTCTGGATCGACCAGGTCACCTTCCCGAAGATGAACCTGCGGCCGCGGCGCTTCGTGGTCGCCTCCGCCCAGGGCGGCTCCTACCGGCCGGGCATGCCGCGCGCGCCCTTCGACCACCAGACGCGCTACCTGGTGGACTTCTTCCACGGGCACTACGCCGTCGAGGACACCCTGGTCATCGGCGCCGAACTGGCGAACGCGACCGTGGACCCGGCACTGGCCGAACGGCTCCCGCAGCACGAGGAGTCGCTGGCCGCCGCCCTGGCCGAGGCCGCCGAGGCCGGCCGGCGGCTGGCATGCGAGGCGGTCGGGGCGGGCGCGGCGGCCGGGGCGCGTACCGGCGGGCGGGGGTGAGGCGGCCGTGTCCTGGCTCCTCCTGTTCGCCGCCGGCCTGGTCGAGGTCGTCTGGTCGCAGAGCATCAAGCCGACCGACGGCTTCACCCGCCCCGGCCCCACCGCGCTGTGCGTACTGCTCGGCGCGCTGTCCGTCTACCTGCTGTCGCGGGCCATGCGCGACCTCCCGGCCGGCCTCGCCTACGCGATGTTCACCGGCATCGGCACGGTCGGCGCCATCACGCTCGGGACCGTCCTGCGGCACGAGTCGCTCGGCGCGGGCCGGGCGGCCGCGCTGGCGCTGATCGTGGCCGGGCTCGTGCTCGCCCGGCTCACCGCCGCGGACTGACGGCGGCCCTCGCTGCGGCGGTGCCGGGCCGCGCTCGGGCCCGCCGTGGCTCGACGGCGCCGCGCCCAGGCCACCGCGGCTCAGGGCCGCCGAGGCTCGGGCCCGCGGTGGCTCGGCCGGCGCCGCGGCTCAGGCCCGCCGCGGTTCGACCGATGCCGCGAGCGCGCCCGGCAGTTCGGCGCAGGCCGTCCGGAGCCGTCGTGCGAGGTCGGCGCGGGTGTGCCCGGACGGCTGCGCCACCCAGCCGTCCATCGCCTGGTGGAACGCGGCGACCAGCATGTCCGTCGCCAGCCGGGCGCGCAGCGCGGCACCCGCCTCGGGGCCGTCGAGGGCGAACCGGCGGGTGACCGTCGACACCGCCTCCCGGGTCGCCCGCTCGCAGAAGGCCAGCCCGTGGGCGTCCATCGAGGGCGTCCGGGCGGCCAGTCGGCGGCTCGCCAGGGCGCGTTCGGCCCAGCCGTCGGCCGGCATCCGGTCGATGGCCTCGGTGAGAGTCCCCTCCAGGAGGGCCATCAGCCGGCCGTCGTCCGACGGCCGGCGCTCCAGCACCTCCAGGAACGTCGTCCACAGGTCCTGGGTGGGCGCCATCGCGACGTCCTCCTTGCTGGAGAACGCGCGGAAGAAGGTCCGCTTGGAGACCTCGACGGCCTCGCACAGCCGGTCCAGCGTCACCCCGTCGAAGCCGTGCTCGCCGAACAGCTCCAGGGCGGTGTCGATCAGCGCCTGACGGGTGCGCAGCTTCTTGCGCTCGCGCAGCGGGAGCGCGGCGCCCGGCGCTTCGGGGGCCTGTTCGGCACCCCGCTCCGGTGCCGTGGCGGTGGCCTTCTCGGGAGTCATCGCGGTCAGTCTAGTCGGGGCCGTAATGCCACCTGTAGGCTTATGCCACTCAGTGGCAGAATCTTGGGGAGGATCCTCCATGCGCGCACTCCTGGTCGACCGCTCGGCCCCCGGCGGCCTGCGCCTCGGTACGGCCCCGGACCCCGAGCCGGCGCCCCACCAGGCACTGGTCCGGGTCACCGCGACCTCGCTCAACTACGGCGAGGTCGCCTTCGGCCTCGACACGGCCCCCGACGGCACCGTCCTCGGCTGGGACGCCGCCGGCATCGTCGAACGCGCCGCCGCCGACGGCTCCGGCCCCGCCGAGGGGACCCCGGTGGTCACCCTGATGCCGGCCGGCGGCTGGGCCGAACTCCGGGCGGTGGACACCGGATTGATCGGCGCCGCACCCGCCGGTGCCGACCTCGCCGCCCTCGCCACCATCCCGGTCGCCGCCCTCAGCGCCCTGCGCGCGCTGCACCGCATCGGCCCGCTGCTCGGCCGCAGCGTCCTGGTCACCGGTGCCACCGGCGGCGTCGGCCGGTACGCCGTCCAGCTCGCCCGGGCGGCGGGCGCGCACGTGGTCGCGTCCACCGGCTCGCCGGACCGGAACGGCGAGGTGCTGCGCCGCCTCGGCGCCCACGAGGTGGTCGCCTCGCCGAAGGAGACCGCCGGGCCGGTCGACGGCGTGGTCGACGTCGTCGGCGGCCCCCAACTGGTCGAGGCCTACGAGGCCCTGGGCCCCGGCGGCGTCCTGGTCGCCACCGGCCACAGCTCCGGCCGGGGCGAGGACTTCGCGTTCGGCGCCCTGTTCGGCGACGCGAACAGGCACGACCGCGCGGTGGTCTCCTTCTACCTGCTCGGCTGCACCGGCCTCGGCCGCGACCTCGGGTGGCTCGCCCACCGGGTGGCGGCGGGCGAGCTGGACCCCGGTATCACCTGGCGCGGCGACTGGGACGACGCGGCCGAGGCGGTCGACACCCTGCTCGGGCGGCGGCTGCACGGCAAGGCGGTGCTGACCATCGGAGCCTGAGGCCTCCCTCGGGCCCGGTCCGGCTCCCGTCCGGCTCCCGTCCGGGGCCGCCGCGCCCGACCCGTCCGGGGCCGCCGCGCCCGACCCGTCCGGGGCCGCGCCGCACCGCCCGTGCGCGGCCCCGCCCACTCGGACGGGTCAGGAGCTGTCGCTGTGGAGCGCGATGTTGCCAAGCATGGGGACGTACGGGCCCCTCGGCCGCCGAACACCGACCAGGAGAGGGATCCTCGGTGCGTGAACTCCACAGTCCCCCCAGCCACGGCCCCGGCCACCGTCCGCTGCCGGGGCGTCCGCCGCTCGGCCGTTCCCAGGGCGGCGACCGGCGACCTGGCCGGAGCTGGACCCCGCAGCGCACGATCGCGCTGATCGCGGCGGCGTCCGGCGCCGTCGTGCTCGTGGCCTGCAGCAGCAGCTCGTCGGGCACGTCGACCGGCTCGCCGTCCGCCACCCTGCCCAACGCCAGCGCCTTCTCCGGCGAGCCGCCCTCCGCCATCGCCTCCGCCGCGCAGTCGCTGCTGGCCTCGGCGTCGGCCGCGGCGGTCTCGGCGTCGGCGGCCGCCTCCGAAGCCGCCGCTTCCCTCTCCGCGGCGGCGTCCTCCTTCCAGGCGTCCGTGTCGGCGCAGCAGGCGGCGACCCGGGAGAAGGCCGCCTCGGTGCTCAGCGGGGTGACGGACGGCGGCAACGCGCTGAACGACGTCACCATCACCGGCCTTCCCCGGCAGAGCACCGGCGGCCTGCACGCCGTGGTCGTCACGATCCAGAACCCGGGGCCCAATGCGGCCTCCTACGCGGTCCAGGTCGACTTCACCGATTCCAGCGGCAAGGCCGTGGACAGCTCGATCGTCGGCGCCGAGAACGTCCCGGCGAACGGCAAGGCCCAGCCCGTCGCCTTCAGTCGGCAGCCGGCCGACCAGCCGCTGACGCCCGTGGTGGTCAGGGCCGTCCGCTACTGACGTCCCACGGTGCGGCCCGACGGCCCGACGGCCCGGCACACGGCCGCCGGGCTACCGGAAGTCCGCCACGTGATCCCGCACCCACTCGCGGACGTCGCGCGGCGGACGCCCGAGCACCTCCCGCACGGTGCCGGTCACCCGCTCCGGCTCCCGCGTGAACGACTCCCAGGCGCGCAGCCGGGCGTCCACGAACGCCGCGTTCCCCCAGGCCGCCGTCAGCCGCTCGCGGGCCGTCTCCGGCGGCAGCTCCTCCCACCGCACCGCGACCCCCGGCTCCTCGCCGATGATCCCGGCCGGCTCGGTGTGCGAGAGCGACTCCGGGCCGGTGACCACGTACCTGGCGCCCTCGTGCCCGTCCTCGGTGAGCGCCCGGCCCAACGCCGACCGGGCGGGGGCTGTGCCCGGGGACTACCAGCCCGGCGCCACCGGCCCGACGGGTGCCAGCCCGACCTGCCGGGCCAGCCACTTGGCGCGCTCGACGTCGCCCTGGCGGAAGTGGATGAACAGGGTGTGGTCGTCCGCGGGCCGGTCGAAGTCGACGTTGTCGCTGCTGAGGACGATCTGGACGCCGGCGTCCTTGGCGCGGACGTCGAGGCCGAGTTCAGGGGCGGCCGGCCAGGCGAAGCCGTCCCAGGACAGTGAAGCGGGCGAGGAGCCGAGGAGGGCGAGGAACCTGTCCTCGATCGACCCGACGGGCCGCTCGTCCAGATGGAACGAGAACGGGGCCAGTGCGTCCACCCGGGGATCGCCCGCCTCGAACAGCCGTCGGAGCTCGTCGGTCCCGACGGGCCGCGCCTGGCCGCCCGGGTGCACGTGGTCGGGAAAGGCCTCGAACAGCCGCCGGGCCTCCGCCGCCGTGAGCTCGTCCGCGTACGCGTTCGCCTCCGTCGATCGCCGGTGCACGGTGATGCCCAGCAGCCGTTGGGCGGCGTCGTAGGCGACCCACCGGTTGGTGGTGCGCAGGACCGGAAGGACGTGCGAGGTGCTCATGGCGGTGAGTCAAACAGACCGGGCACGGAGCGTCATGCGGATTCTCCGGGCGGCCGGGCTCAGCCGTCGACGCGCACCACGTACTTGCCGGTCGCCAGCCCGTCCTGCATGGCGTCGTGGGCGGCCGGAACGGCGTCGAGGCCGGGCAGTTCGGTGACCGGAAGTTCGAGGCCCCCGTCGGCGAGCAGGTCGAGGACCCGGCGGATGGCGCGGGCCAGCCGCTCGGGGTCGGTGGCGGCCAGGCCGCGGTGGCTGAAGCCGGTGACGGTCAGGTTGCCCGCCATCAGGCGGCCGAGCGGGGGCAGGTCGGCGACGGTGCCGCCGCCCGCGTTGCCGAACAGCACGATCCGCGCGCCGGGCGCCGCCACGGCGAGGTCGAGGTCGAGCGCCGCGGTGCCCAGGGGGTCGAGCACCAGGTCGACGCCCCGGCCGCCGGCGGCGGCGCGAATCGCCTCGGCCGCTTCGTCGGTACGGGCGAAGGCGTGGTCGTAGCCGGAGGCGATCGCCGCCGCGGCCTTCTCCGGCCGGCCGACCGTGCCGATCAGCCGGCCGCCGCCGAGCAGCGGGACGAGCCTGGCGACGGCGTTGCCGATCCCGCCGCCCGCCGAGTGGACGAGGACGGTGTCCCCGGCGGTGAAACGGCCCGCGTCGGTCAGCAGCAGCACCGAGGTGGCCAGGCCCAGCGGGACGGCGGCGGCCTCGCGCAGCGCCACCCCGTCCGGGAGCGGCACGGTGAGCGCGGCCTCCGCGACCACCGCCTCGGCCAGGCCGGCGCCGACCGGCGCGGCGACCACGCGGTCGCCCACCGCCAGTCCGGTGACGCCCGCGCCGAGCGCGCGGACCGTGCCGGAGACCTCCTTGCCGGGCCGGTACGGCCAGTCGGCGGCGTACGCGGCGTCCCCGCGGCGGGTCATCACGTCCACGAAGTTCAGTCCGGCGTAGGCGACGTCGATCGCCACCTGCCCCGGTCCGGGGTGCGGCGCCGCGATCTCCTGGATCTGCGAGTTCTCGGCTCCACCGGGTGCGGTCATCACCAGTGCGCGCATGTCGGTCCCCCTCGACTACGATGTTCGACGAACGACGAAGTTGGTGCGGGTCAGTGGTACCACGCCGTTTCCATGGATGTCGAACATCGCAGATCGGAGAGGTCGACCCATGCCCCGCAGCACCCGCCGCCGACCGGCGCTCGCGCACCCCGAGACCGAGGAGATCGACCTCTTCGACGTCCTGCACGCGCTCTCCGACCCCACCCGGATGACCATCGTCCGCATCCTGCGCACCGAGCCCGAGCGGGCCTGCGGCACCTTCCCGGTGGACGTCGCGCCCTCCACCCTGAGCCACCACTTCAAGGTGCTGCGCGAGTCCGGCCTGATCGCCCAGCGCGAGGAGGCCAACCGGCGCTTCTCCGCCCTGCGCACCGTCGACCTGGAGCGGCGCTTCCCCGGCCTGCTCGACACCGTGCTCGCCGCGCACGCCCGTACGGCGGGCTAGCGGCCGGGGCGCGCTCGGCGCCTGCCCGGCCCGGGCGTTCGGCGCCTGTCCGGCGGCGGGTGTTCGGTGCCTGCCCGGCCCCGGGCGTCCGGCGCCCGCTCAACGACGGTGCCAGACGGCCCAGTTCTGCCCGGCGTCGAACCGCTCGATGTACCAGTCGGCGGGGTGCCCGGGCCAGTAGGCCTCCGGCGGCCTCCCCGCCCCGGGCAGCGGGAGGACCATGACGTTCGCCTCCGCCGGGACGGGCTGCCAGCGGGGGTCACGGAACCAGACCCGACCGCGGTAGACCTCGAAGGTCTGGGCGGCGCGCAGCGACCAGTCGACATCCCAGGCGAACACCACGTTGTCGTCCGCGGTGATCCCGGAGGCGCGGGTGAAGCCGGTCGCCAGGCCCTCCCGCCCCACCGCGTGCGGCCGGGCGACCTGCGCGGTGATCGTCGAGGTCGCGAAGGCGGCGAACAGCGCCAGCGAGACGCCGAGCGCCCCGAGCACCCGGCGCCCCCCGCTGTTGCGGACCAGCACCACCGCGCCGAGCGCGAACACCACGGCGGCGCAGGTGCGGGGCAGGTCGATCCGGCCCCAGTCCGCGGCCAGGAACGAGACGTCGGGCAGGGTCCAGGGGATGAACATCGACGTGTGCAGCCGCTCGCCGGCCTCCAGCGCCACGACCCCGGCGAGCAGCAGGACGAGCCCGGCCGCCACCGCCGCCGTCCGGACCAGTGCCCGGCGCCCGTACCCGGCGAGCACCGCGACGCCCGCCACGAAGGCCGACGGGACGAGGTAGGAGGTGTAGCGGGCGTACACCCAGTCGTCGACCCGGCCGTCCAGCGGTAGCGCGGCGGAGGCGGCCAGGGCCGTGCCGAACAGCAGCGCCACCAGCACGCCGCCGGTGATGCGCAGCGCCCGCGGCGGGCGGCGGTCGAACGCCGCGCCCAGGCAGGCGACGACGGCGAGTCCGCCGATGCCCCAGGTGGAGGCGATGAAGTACCAGACCTGGCCGGCGGCCCGGGCGAGGGTCTGCAGGGCGATCGCCGGATCGGTCAGGCCCTTCCAGAGGGAGCCGCCGACATCGCTGTCCGGGACGGTGAACTGCGCGTGCAGCCAGGCCGACAGCAGCTCGGCGCCGAGCACGCCGAGACCGAGCGCCGCGAGCCCGGGCGCCGTGGCGCGCCACGGCGCCCGGCGCAGCAGCAGCACGCCGAGGAGGACGGCGGCGGTCAGCGCGACCACCACGCCGCCGCGGTCGTGCACCGCCATCGCGCAACCGGCCGACGCCCCCGCCCCGACGGCGTGCCAGGTGCGGCGCCGCAGTGGGCCGTCGGCCAGCCAGCCGTGCAGGCAGAGCAGCCAGGCGAGCACCAGGACGGGCAGCACGGCGTCGGTCATCACGAACTGCGAGTAGAAGACCACCGGCGGCAGCAGCGCGGTCGCGGCGCCGAAGGCGTACGAGCGGCGGCGGTTCAGGCCGAGGCGGCGCAGTGCGACGTGGGCGAGCGGGAAGACCAGCGCGTTGACGGCGGCGTTGACGCCCATGACCAGGTGGTAGGCGGTCGCCGGGTCGTCGGCCAGGCGCAGGGCGGGGGATATCAGCAGGGGGTAGCCGCCGGGGACGACCACGCCGACCGGGATCTCGGTGGCCGAGCCGCCGGCCAGTACCCGGGCCAGGGCGAGATAGGAGTCCTCGTCGGGGTGGACCGACGGGAAGCTCATGGACCGGACGAGGACGAGCCGGAACAGCAGCTCGGCGAGGTAGCCGGCGAGCAGCACGGCGGCGGGCCGGGTGGCGGCCGTCCGGACGGCGGCGGCGCGGGCGGTGGCGAGCAGGGCCGGGGCGGGCCGGTCCTGGGCGGGCCGGTCCTGGGCGGGCCGGGGAGGGTGCGGCCGGGTCGTCGTGCGGGGTGACATGGGAGTGCCCCCTTCTGTCGGACTGTCGGACGACTGTATATGTCGATGGACTGCATATGTAGTCCGACTGGTTCCGAAGAAGGGGTGGTTCCTGGGATCCGTCCGGGCCGACCGGTCGCCGCGAAGTCCGGCACGACCTCGCGCGGCGGCGTCGCGGCGGCGGTAGTGGCGGCGGTAGTGGCGGCCCGCCACGTCCGCCCGGCGACGGGCTCGGCGCCGGACCCTCCCCCGGGCGGGCGGGGGAGGGGCGCGTCAGCCCGCCGTGGATGCGCCCCGGCCGCTCAGCGCAGCCGCGAGGAGGACAGGATCGACGCCAGGTGCGCGACCACCATGCCCCAGGTGATCACCGTGATGCCCGCGAGCGTCCACCGGGTGGCGTCCAGGTTGCCGAGCCCGGCGTCCACCACGGCCGCCGCCAGCAGCACCAGCGAGGCCTCGATGCCGTTGGTCACCCGGTGGATCTTGAACAGCGAGGCGACCTTGCGGGCCGTCGCGATGCCCTGGGAGCGCGGCTGCGTCGACTCCTCGGTGGCCGGAAGCTGCCCGCTGCGGGCCCGGGCCACGTCCACCAGGTCCGTCGAGGCCTTGAGCAGCACCACGCCCAGCGCGGCCGCCAGCCCCGCCGACACCCACAGCTCCGAGCCGCCGCGCGCCGCCCGTACGCCCGCGCCGATCATCAGCGCGGCGTCCGCCAGGTAGGCGCCGAGCCGGTCCACGTACACCCCGGCCATGCTGAACTGGCGCTTCCAGCGCGCCACTTCGCCGTCCACGCAGTCGAACAGCAGGAACAGCTGGAACAGCACGACGGCCAGCGCCGCACCGGTCACACCCGGGATCAGCAGGGCCGCGCCGCCGCCGACCCCGCACACCACCATCACCCAGGTGAGGGTGTTCGGCGACACCGAGGTGCGCACCAGCTGCCGGGTGGTCCGCAGCGAGACGGCCCGCATGTACAGCCGGCCCGCCCAGTGCTCGCCGTTGCGGCTCTGAAGCTTGGCCTGCGGCTGGCACACCTCGCGCAGCTCGGCGAGCGCCGGAGCAGCCACCATGACGACATCCCTCCACCTGTCCCGAAACGATCACCACAGGCTACGGCCTCCGGGGAAACGCCCGGACCAGCCGGTATGCCGCCGGCGGTACGGGAGGTGTCCTCCGGGGGAACGTCTGCCGCGGACGTCCGCGGGCCGGGTGCGGCCCGGGCGGGCGGCGGGCCGGACGCGGGCGGCGGTGGGCGCGTGCGGGCCGCGGGGAAAACCGGTGGGCCGCCCGAGCGCCCCCGGGCTAGGCTGCGCGGGTTCGCCGGAACCCGAAGCCCCGGGGCCGAACGCCCGCCCCGACCTCCCGCTCCCGCACGCCGGTTGACGCGGTCCGCGCGGCCCGAACGGTCTCCCGGAACGGAACGAGGAGCGCAGACCCATGGTGACCACGGGCAGCCCGTCACAGAGCCCCGACCTGGCCCGACTGCTGGACGACCACCGCCCGCAGGGCCCGGCGGAGACCGCCGACCACGAGCGGGCCCGCCGCCTCCTCGGCGTCGCCGACGCCTGGAACAGAAGCACCTTCCCGCTGCACTTCACCGCCTCCGCCCTGATCGTCCACCCGCCGACCCGCCGCGTCCTGCTGCGCTGGCACGTCCGCCAGCAGGCCTGGCTGCACGTCGGCGGGCACGGCGACCCGGGGGAGACCCGGCCGCTGGACATCGCCCTGCGCGAAGGCCTGGAGGAGACCGGCCTGACCGACCTCACCCCCTGGCCCGGCCCCGCCCTCGTCCACCTCGCCGTGGTGCCCGTCCCGGCCTCGCCCGCCGAACCCGCGCACGAGCACGCCGACCTGCGCTTCCTGCTGGCCACCGACACCCCGGAGCAGGCCCGGCCGGAGAACCCGGCGTCCCCACTGGAGTGGCTCACCGTCGAGGAGGCCGGGCGGCGGACCACCGAGGAGAACCTCCGCGAGACCCTCCACCGCGCGGCCCGCCTGCTGCCGCCCGCCGCCTGACCGGCCTCCACCGCCGCCCTTTCCCGCCGCCGTTCCCTGCAGCCGTTCCGTGCCGCCGTTCCCTGCCGCCGTTCCCTGCCGCCCGACCGACTTCCCCTGGAGACCACCGGATGATGCACACCGACCAGACCCTGATCTTCGACGCCGACGACACGCTCTGGGAGAACAACGTCCTCTTCGAGCGGGTCATCGACGGCTTCCTGGACTGGGTCACCGCCACCCCGGCCGAGCAGGAGCACACCAGGGCCCTGCTGAACCGGATCGAGGCCGCCAACTCCGCCACCCTCGGCTACGGCGCCACCGTCTTCCGGCAGAGCCTCGCCGACTGCCTGGAGCAGCTCAACAGCCGCACCCCCACGAGCGCCGAGCAGGCCCGGATCGACGACCTGCTCACCCCGCTGACCAGCCGCGACGTCGAACTGATCCCCGGCGTCGCCGACACCCTGGCCGCCCTCGCCGACCGCCACCACCTGCTGCTGCTCACCAAGGGCGACCAGGGCGAACAGCAGCGCAAGGTGACCGAGTCCACCATCGACCACCACTTCCGCGGCATCCACATCGTCGCCGAGAAGTCGGTCGACACCTACCGGCAGCTCACCGCCGACCTCGGCCTCGACCCCGGCCGGACCTGGATGATCGGCAACTCGCCCAAGTCCGACATCGCCCCCGCCCGCCGGGCCGGCCTGCGCACCGTCTTCATCCCGCACGAGCACACCTGGGTGCTGGAGCACGCGGAACTCGGCCCGGACGAGGCGACGCTGCAGCTCGGGACCTTCCCCGAGCTGCTGCGCCACTTCTGACGACCGGGCCGTCGGGTCATCGCCCGTCGGGTCATCGCCCGTCAGGCCAGCAGCGCGGCCGCCGGCACCGGCGTGCCGTCCCGGTACAGCCAGGCCCGCTCGGCGGCCGACCAGACACCGGCCGTCAGCAGGTACAGCACGGCGGCCGCCGGCACCAGCGCCGCGAACAGCACCGACCCGAACGACAGGTACGGCAGCAGTCCCGCCCCCGGCTGCGGGGCGGGCTGCGCCGTCGCCTTCGCGGCCGCGGCCGTGCGTCGGGCCCGGCGGAAGTTGACGAACCCGACCGCCGCCAGCCCGGCGAACAGCACCCCGAACACCGCCCACTGCCCGGCGCCGTGCGCACCCGTGACATGCAGGCCCAGCGGCACACCGAACAGGGTGTGGTCCAGCAGATCGTTCGGCGTGGTGAACAAGCGGTACATCACCGAGAAGAACGGCACCTGCACCAGCAGCGGCAGACACCCCGCGAACGGCGACACCTGCTCCTTGCGGTACATCTCGGCCAGCGCCTCCCGCAGCCGCTCCGGCCGGTCCTTGTGCTTCCTCTGCAGCGCGGCGACCTTCGGCGCCAGCCGCGCCCGGGCCTTCTCCCCGCGCGCCGCCGCCCGCGTCAGCGGGTGCAGCGCCAGCCGGACGGCGACGGTGAACAGGACGATGGCGAGCGCGGTCGGCACCAGATGGGCGACAGCGGCGACGACGGCGTGCGCCAGGGCGACGGCCGGGTCGAGAACGGCGAGTACGGACATGGTGGAGCGAGCCCTCCGGGGTCTCAGGAATGAGTGAACGGCGGAGGACGGCTGCGAAGAACTGCCTACGGAAGAAGGGGGTTCACGCGGCCGCCAGGGCCGCCCCCGGCGCCCTCGGGCGTCGCCTGCCCCGGGCGTCCGGATCACGCTGCGGAAGGAACGCCGTACCGAACGCCCGACGCCGCAGCACCCCGCTGCGCACCGCCGCCGGTGCCCGCGCCCCCAGCAGCCGCGCCCCGGCCAGCGCCCCGGCGACCGCCCCGGCCACCAGCGCCACGGCCGCGACGGCGGCCACCGACGCCAACGTCCCGCTGTCGGCCACCAACTCCCCGGTCAGCACCCGGAGCAGGCCCAGCAGCATCGCGACGACGGTCACGGCGCGCTCCCCCTCCCGGTGCCCCATCGGCTTCCTGACGTACCAGCAGGACGATCCTACGGCGCACCGGGTTCCCGCTCCATCGGGGAAATCCCCTACGGCGCATCCATCCCGTACACCCACACCCGCGCGCCCCCGTCCGCCTCCGTCGCCAGCCACAGCTTCGCCGCGAGCCGCTTGTTGTGCCCCGGCAGCGGCTCGGCGAGGAAGGAACCCTCCCGCAAGGGGCCCGCCGCCCCCGGATCCGGTGCACCCGCGTGCCGGAACCCTTCCAGCGCACCGCTGTCGACCGGGCTCTCGACGCTCGGCTCCACCGCCGTCCCGAGATCGGCCAGGAACCGCTCCTCCTCGCCCGGCGGCAGCCGGAACGAGAGGTACGCGGTGTCGTCCTGGAACCCCTTCTGGTAGGCCCAACGCACCTCGCCCGCCGACGCGGGCGGCCGCACGCGCGAGAACTCCCCGACGAACTCCGACGAGACCGTCATCCACGACCCGGGCCGCCCGCTGTCCGGCGCCGGATGCCGGTCCCACTCCCGCAGCCAGTGGAGCCCTCCCGCGGCGGCCCCCGCCAGCACCAGCGGCACCACGATCGCCAGCAGCACCACCCACCGTTGCTTCCGCGTCATGGCGTCCTTCCCCCAGGTGCGGTGGGTTCGTCGAGTCGGACGGTGATCGGCTTGGTCCTGCCGACGATGTCGAACTCCTGGGCCAGTCCCGTCTGGTGCAAGGTCGCCATGTCGTGGTCCGTGACGGTGGTTCCGGCGATCGGCGTGCTCTTGCCCTCGTCCCAGTTGTAGCGGTCCCAGACATTGACCTGGTACTGCAGTGACACCTGGGGCTTGCCGTCCGGCCCTGGGACGGCCGTCACCACTCCGGACGTGAGGTACTGGTGGCCTCCGATTGCGCGGTACCAGTTGAGATCATCGAACCTCCGGGTGCCGACCGGACTCTCGACGGGGATCGCGACCGGCACTCCCCCCGACTTCTCGAACGCCTCCACTGCGGCCTGACGCCATTTGTCCCTGTTGGCGGCCAGCTGAGCATCCGCGCTCGCCCGGAAGCCGGCGTCGTCGCGAAGCATGGGCTCGACGGCCAGAATCAGGGGCTTTCCGTTGCCGTCCAGGTAGTGCGCCATGTTGCGGGCGGCATCGGGGTAGCCGGCGAGCGCACCGCCGCCGACCATGCTCGCGACCTCCACCCGCATCACCTGGTCGGCGATGCCCGGTTCCCGGACTCCCCACGGTCCGGCCCCCTTGTCCGGCGACGACCACTCGTACTCCGTCGGCCCCAGGATCCCGGCCTTGATCAGGTTGTCCGCATCGGCCGAGAGCAACCCGGCCCGTAGCGCGGGGTCGAGTGCGGCCCACCAGGCCTTCCGTGCCGCGGGATCGGTGGGCATGCCCATGGCCGTTTCCAGATCGCTCAGGGCGTTGGCGGCCCCGTCCGGATGCGTCGCCGGGTCGACCTCCTCCGGGTTGAGCGCGCGCAGGGCCGCGGCCACGGCGTTGTCGGCCTCGGTGGCCGCCGTCAGTGCCGCGGTCATGTCCTGGACGTGGTGCTGCAGTTCGTCCCACTTCCGCTTCCGGTAGGCGATCGCCTCGGGGTCGTTGTGCTCCTCGGGCGGCAGGGCGGGCAGGGTGACTGTGCCGTCGTCGGCCACGGTGGCGCCCAGGCCCTCGGCATCGCCGATCGCTCGCAGCAGCTTCTGCTGGGCCTCGGTGAAGGCCTTCCGGGCACGGTGCAGCGCGGCGGCGACGGCCAGCGCCTCGTAGTGGAACGCGTGCAGTTCGTCGGCCAGGAAGCCGATCTCCCGTACGGCCTCATCGGCGGCCGCGCCGGTCCAGGGCCGGCTTCCGGCGGCCGGAGGCGCGTACGGGCCGCCGCCTCCCGAGAGGGGATGGAGCACACCGGACCGCAGCCGGCCGGCGAGGTGCTCCAGGTGGCCGGAGACGCCGTTCCAGGTGCCGCCCGCGTGGTCGAGGGAGGCGAAGGAAGCGTGGCGGAGCAGGGCGAAGGTCACCATGGTTCACGGCCCCTTGAAGCCGGCCGCGGCGGAGCCGTCGGCCGCCCGGTAGCCGCGTGCGGTGGCGTCGAGGCGGTCCGCGGTCAGGCCGAGCCGGTTGTCGAGGCTGGTCCAGCGGGCCTTCCACCAGGTGAGCGCCTGCGACAGCGCGGGTCCGCCGGCAAATCCGCCGGCCAGAGCCTGGACCGCCGCGGCGGTGTCGGGTTCGACGTGGCCGACCGAGAACTGCAGCTCACCCCGTATCCGCCGCGATTCGCCGGCGGCCTGCTGGAGCACGGCCGGCTGGACCAGGACGGACGGGCCCGCGGTGCCCGTCCAGGGCCCGGCCGTGCGGGGCGGGCTGAACGGATCCTGTGGTGGTGGCGCGTCCTGGCCGTAGAGCCAGGGATTCAGGTCCTTCTCGCTGGTTCCGGACACGACAGAAGCCCCCCTCTGTTCGAATGATCGGTGGTCGAACCTAGCCGATCGGGCGCGGGCGGGGGTGGGTTTCGGGGGGAACGGGCGGGGGCCGTTCGGGGTGTAGCCGGCGGGGCTACGCGGGGCTACTTTGGAAGGGTGAAGACGATTACCCAGCGGGAGTTCCGGAACAACTCCGCCGCGGTGATGGACGCGGTGGAGGCGGGCGAGACCTTCCACATCACCAGGAACGGGGTCGAGGTCGCCGAGCTGCGGCCGGTGTCCGGGCGTCGGCGGCTCACGGCGGAGGAGCTGGTGGCGCGGCACGTGAAGCTGCCGCGGGTGGACCACCAGCAGATGCGCAAGGAGGCCGAGGAGTACTTCGGGCCCGAGGAACTGGTCGGGGACGAGGGAGACGACCCGTTCGAGCGGCGGCGTGGCTGAGCGCCGCAGGGCGTCCCGGAGGCGGCCGGCCGGGGTGCTGGACACCTGCGTCTACATCGACCTGGCGCTGCTCAACGCGTCCGACCTGCCGGCGGTGCCGGAGCTGACCGCGATCACCTTCGCCGAACTGCAGCAGGGCGTGTCGATGGCCCGGGACCCGGCCAGCCGGGCCGCCCGGCTGGAAGTGCTGGGCGCGGCGATGGCGGACTTCGACCCGCTGCCCTTCGACGCGGCGGCCGCCGCCCGCTACGGGACGCTGGTCACCCTCACCATCGCCGCCGGGCGGCAGCCGCGCCCGCGCCGGATAGACCTGATGATCGCCGCGGTCGCCTCGGCCCACGGGCTGCCGCTGTACACCCGCAACGTCGCGGACTTCCGGGGGCTGGGCTCGGCGGTGGAGGTCATCGGGGTGTGAGGGCGGCGGCTCCCTCCTGCTCGACCCGGTCGGCCAGGGCGGCCGCGTGCCGCAGTGCCACCGCCCGGTCCCGGGTGCGCAGCAGGACGGTGTTGCCCCCGCGCTTGTCCCGGTCGCTCCCCGCCTTGGCGGCGACGGCCCAGAGCGGGCGGCCGAGCAGCTGCAGGACGAGCCAGCGGAGCCCGGAGTCCAGGCCCACGAGCACGGCGTACGGAATGAGGACGATCAGTCCTTCGCCGCTGCCCGGATCGACGTTCCGGAACGGGTTGTAGTCGTTCAGCCGCTTCCGGGTCGCCCTGAACCGCCCGAGCCACACCACCGCGATCCGTACGGTCACGGCGTCGGGCCCGGTGGCGTCGACGTAGCCGAGGGCGTCGGCTCCGGTCCGGCGGCCCTCCGCCCAGGCCGTCCGGTTCGCGGCGATGGAGGTGGCCAGCTCGCGTTCCCGCGCCTCGGCCTGCTGTGCCTTCTGCCGCGCCTCGAACTCCGCGGTCCACGCGCTCTCGCGCTTCTTCTGTTCGGCGGTCCACGCCCGTTCGCGATCGCGACGCTCGTCGGCGCCGATCTGCCGCCCCCGTTGACTGCTCATCCGCTCATCGTAGGAGGCGAGTCCGTGGGGGCGGCAGGTTCCGGCGAGGCGTTCCTCAGCCCGGACGGACCGCCGTGCCGGTCGCGGCGGACGTGCGGGCGGCCTCCAGTACGGCCAGGGCGGCCACCGCGTCGCGCGGGTCGACCGGGGGCGGGGTGCCCGGGTCGGTCAGGGCGGCGGCGATGCCCGTGTAGAAGGCGGGGTAGTCGCCCGGGTCGGTGGGCAGCGAGATCGCGGACTCGTCGGTGCCGAGGGTGCCGTAGTGCGCGGGCCGGTCGGCGCCCCAGGGGTGGGTGCCGTCGGGGCGCAGGCCGGCCCGCAGGTCGGCCTCCTGCGGGTCCATGCCCGTCTTGACGTAGCCGGCGGTGTCGCCGAGGACCCTCAGCCGGGGCCCGATCAGCGGGGTGACGGCGCTGGTCCACAGGTGCGAACGGGTGCCGCAGGTGTGGGTGAGGGCGAGGAAGGCGTCGTCGTCAACCACCGCGCCGTCGCGCCGCACGTCGATCTCCGCGTACACCGTCTCGACCGGTCCGAACAGGGTGAGCGCCTGGTCGACCAGGTGGCTGCCCAGGTCGTACAGCGTGCCGCCGACCTCGGCCGGGTCGGCCAGCTCCCGCCAGCCCGGCTTGGGCTTGGGGCGGAAGCGCTCGAAACGGGACTCGAAGCGGTGCACCCGGCCGAGCGCGCCGCCGCGCACCAGCCGGGTCGCGGTGAGGAAGTCGCCGTCCCAGCGCCGGTTGTGGAAGACGGAGAGCAGGACGCCCCGCTCCTCGGCGAGCCGGCACAGCTCCCGTGCCTCGGCGGCGGTGCCGGCCAGCGGCTTGTCCACCACGGTGGCCAGGCCGGCCCGCAGCGCGGCGCGGGCGAGCGGCGCGTGGGTGCGGTTGGGCGAGGCGATGACGACCAGGTCGAGCGCGTCCGGGTCGGCGAGCAGCTGCTCGGGCGTGTCCACGGCGCGGGCGCCGGGGTGCTCGCGCGCGAGCTGGGCGCGCCGGTCCGGGTTGGCGGTGACCACGGCGTCCAGCCGCAGCCCCGGGGTGGTGGCGATCAGCGGCGCGTGGAACGCGGAGCCGGCCAGGCCGTAGCCGATCAGGCCGACGCGGAACGGGCCGGGGGTCGTCTTCGGGTTCATGCGCCTACTCAATCACGAGGTGCCTGATTGCTCCCGGTTCGGTGAACGGCGCCGGGCAGTACGGAGGGCGCCCGGGCGGGAGGGTCCTCGGGGTGGGTCGTCGGGGAGGGTCGTCGGGGTGGGGCCTCGGCGTGCCCGCCGGGCCGGTGGAAGCGGCAGGTGACGCGGGTGCGGGAGGCCGGGTCGGCGCCGGTCCGGTGGGCGGGACGTCCTGTTCCCGCACACCCGGGCGGATTAGGCTGTGCCGGGTCAGGGCCCTCGTACGACGCAAGACGCTGCAACACTTCGGGAGACACGCACGTGGCAGACCGCAAGCCCATCGAGTCCTGGCTGACCGACATGGACGGGGTCCTCATCCACGAGGGCACGCCGATTCCCGGGGCGGAGGAGTTCCTGCGCAAGCTGCGGGAGTCCGGCAAGCCGTTCCTGGTCCTCACCAACAACTCCATCTACACTCCGCGCGACCTCAGCGCCCGGCTGGCCGGGATGGGGCTGGAGGTGCCGGAGGAGTGCATCTGGACCTCCGCCCTGGCCACGGCCAAGTTCCTCAAGAGCCAGCGGCCGAACGGCACGGCGTACGTGATCGGCGAGGCGGGGCTCACCACCGCCCTGTACCAGGCCGGTTACGTGCTGACCGACAACAACCCCGACTACGTGGTGCTCGGCGAGACCCGCACCTACTCCTTCGAGGCGCTCACCAAGGCGATCCGCCTGATCAACCAGGGCGCCCGGTTCATCTGCACCAACCCGGACGAGACCGGCCCCTCCCCGGAGGGCGTGCTGCCGGCCACCGGATCGGTCGCGGCGCTGATCACCAAGGCGACCGGCGTCGAGCCGTACTTCGTCGGCAAGCCCAACCCGCTGATGATGCGCGAGGCGCTGAACACCGCCGGGGCCCACTCCGAGACGGCGGTGATGATCGGCGACCGGATGGACACCGACATCGTCGCGGGCATGGAGGCCGGCATGGAGACGATCCTGGTGCTCACCGGGCTGACCGCCGCGGCCGACGTGGAGCGGTTCCCGTACCGGCCGACCCGCGTGGTCCAGTCGATCGCGGACCTGGTCGAGCTGGTCTGACCTCCGCGGTGCTGTCGTGGGCCCCGTTCCGGCCGGTCGCCGGGGCGGGGCCGCTGCGTATCCGGGGGAGGCGTCGCGGCGTACCCGGGGCGGGGCCGCTGCGTACCCGGGGAGGGGGCGGGCGGGCGCCGGCCGGAGCCCGGAACCCGCTCCGCGGGCGTGAGTTGTCGGTGGGGCTGTGTAGCGTTCGGGGTGAAAGAGGGCGTGCGGCGCAGCAGCCGCGGTGTTGGAGGTAGATGTCGTGACGGACACGGTCGAGGCGGGCGTGGTCGAGGCCGGCGAGGGCGGCGGGCTGGAGCTGCCCGAGTCCTGGCGCGGGGTGCTGGGCGCCGAGACGGAGAAGCCGTACTTCGCGGAGCTGGCGGCCTTCGTGGCGGCCCAGCGCGCGGAGCACGAGGTGTTCCCGCCGAGCGGCCAGGAGTTCGCCGCGCTGGACGCCACCGCGTACGACAAGGTCCGGGTGCTCGTGCTCGGCCAGGACCCGTACCACGACAACGGGCAGGCCCACGGCATGAGCTTCTCGGTGCTGCCGGGCACCAGGACGCCGCCGTCGCTGCGCAACATCTTCAAGGAGCTGGACGCCGACCTGGGCATCCCCGCCCCGGACAACGGCTACCTGATGCACTGGGCCGAGCAGGGTGTGCTGCTGCTCAACGCGGTGCTCACGGTCCGCGCGCACGAGGCCAACTCGCACAAGGCGAAGGGCTGGGAGAAGTTCACCGACGCGGTGATCAAGGCGGTGAGCGACCGCGAGGAGCCCGTGGTCTTCGTGCTGTGGGGCAACTACGCGAAGAAGAAGCTGCCGCTGATCGACACCGCCAAGCACGTGGTGGTGCAGGGGGCGCACCCGTCGCCGCTGTCGGCGAAGCTGTTCTTCGGCAGCCGTCCGTTCTCGCAGATCAACGCGGCGCTGGACTCCTTCGGCGCCGAGGCCATCGACTGGCAGGTGCCGAACCTGAAGGAGGCGTGAGCCCCCGCCGGAGCGCCGCCGCGCGTTCCTGAGCACTTCCGGGCGCCGGTGGCCGTGGACCGGACGGGTTCGATGTCCCGTCCGCCCACGGCCACTTGGCGTTCACCGACGGTGGGCGTCGACCGGTGCCGGGTGTGCTTAGCTGGTGCCGACCGGTCGCCGGACCGGTCCCGGGGAGGAGCGGTACGTGCACGGGCTGGGGCGGGCAGGGGCGTTGCGCGGGGCCGTGGGGGCGCTGCTGGCCGGGGTGGTACTGGCGGCCGTGTCCGGCTGCAGCGGGTCGGACGGCGGCGAGCCGCGAACCGGGTCCGCTCCGTCCGCCGCGGGTGCGGCCGGTGGCGCGGCGGCGGGCGCGGGCTTCGCCCAGCTTCCCGGCCAGGCCTTCTACGTCTCCGACCGGACCAACGCCGCCCACCAGGTGTCCGCGCTGCGCGGGCAGGGCCGGACGGCGGAGGCCGACGAACTGCTGCGGATCGCCGCCCAGCCCTCCTCGCAGTGGCTCGGCGAGCAGGGCGCCGGGGAGATCGCCGAGCAGGTGAGCCGACGGGCCGCCGAGGCGGGCCGGACGGCGGTCTTCGTCGCCTATGACATCCCGCACCGCGACTGCGGCCAGTACTCGGCCGGCGGCGCCCCCGACGCGGCCGCCTACCGGGCCTGGATCACCGGCGTCGCCCAGGCCCTCGGCGACCGCAAGGCCTGGGTGGTGCTGGAGCCGGACGCCGTCGCGCACACCCTGGACACCTGCGGGATCAAGGGCGACCTGGCCGCCGAGCGGTACGGCCTGCTGGCCTTCGCCGTCCAGGAGCTGAAGAAGAACCCGAACGCGCGGGTCTACCTGGACGCGGGCAACCCCGGCTGGGCGCAGGACCCGGAGGAACTGGCCACCGCCCTGCGCAAGTCGGGCATCGCGGCGGCGGACGGCTTCGCCGTGAACGTCGCCAACTTCTACGACACCGCGCGGAACGCGGCGTACGGCGCCAGGCTCTCCGCGGCCCTGGGCGGGAAGAACTTCGTCATCGACACCAGCCGCAGCGGCAACGGGGCCCTGGGCGGCGACTCCTGGTGCAACCCGCCCGGGCGCGCGCTCGGCGAGCGGCCGACCACCGAGACCGGCCGGCCCGGGGTGGACGCCTACCTGTGGATCAAGAACCCGGGGGAGTCGGACGGCGACTGCGGCCGGGGCGAGCCCCGGGCGGGCGAGTTCTGGCTGCCGTACGCGCTCGGGCTGGCGCAGGCGGCGCGCTGACGCCGCCCGGGCCGGCCCGGGCCCGCACGGCGCGGGCCGTTGCGGCTACGCGGTGACCTGGATCCAGCGGGCGACCGACGGGGTGCCGGCGGCGTCCGTCAGGAACAGCATGTACCAGCCCGGCGGCAGCAGGTCGGGGTTGCGGGGCAGGGTCAGCGAGACGCCGTCCGCCGTCCGTCCGGTGATGTCCAGGGCCACCGAGCGCTGTTCGACGTCCGTCACGTGGGTGACCGAACTCGGCCGGATCAGCCTGGCGCCGGCGACCGCCTCCGGCCGTGCGGTGCCGACGGCCAGCGTGCCGCCGAGCCCGGCCGCCTGCGGAACGGCACCGACCTGCGGGCGTTCGCCGTGGTACAGGTACGGCGGGGTGTAGATCTCGATGCGCTGCTCGAAGCCGCCCGGCCTGGTCTCGGCCTTGTCGGCGAAGAGCGGGTTGGAGCCCAGCACGGCGACCCGGCCGTCCGGCAGCAGGAGCGCCTCGGAGTGGTAGTCGCGGCCGACGGCCGGCTCGGCGGCGGTGCTGAAGCTGTTGGTGTCCGGGTGGTACACCTGCGCCTTGAGCAGGTCGCTGTCGCCCCGGCCGCGGTAGCCGCTGGAGCCGCCGGTGGTGAAGACGGTGTCGTCCGGGAGGATCACGCTGTTGAGGTAGCGGGTGCCGCCGGCCGGCAGGTCCGGGCCCGGGGTGAAAGCGGGTGCGGCGGAGGACAGGTCCGCGATGTCGGTGCGGGCCGTGGACAGCGGGGACTCGCCGACGCCACCGCCGCCGAGCACCATCACCTTCTGCGCCTGCGCGGGCGGCAGCAGCACCGAGGAGGAGGTCTCGGTGAGATTGGGGTCGCGCAGGCCGGGGACGGGCTGGAAGGCCCCGGTCGACACGTCCCACAAGCCGGGCTCGCGGCCCTTGTCGCCGGGGCCGTAGCCGCCGTTGGAGCCGGAGTAGAAGAGCTTGCCGGAGGCGGTCAGGAAGATCGCCGGGTAGGTCGGGAAGTAGTGGTCGGGGCCCTTGGACCAGGACTTGGTCCTCGGGTCGTAGACCTCGTTGTCGTTGCCGTTGAGGATCTCCCCGGTGTCGTCCAGGCCGGAGACGGTGACCACCCGGCCGTCGCCCAGCCCGGTCAGCGTCGGGTACCAGCGGGCGTGGGCCATGTCGGTGACCGGCTCGTAGAGCTCGGTGTCCGGGTTGAACTCGAAGGCGGAGCGGATGCCCTGGTACTCCTGCTTGTCCAGGGTGAGCTTCTCGTTCTGCCCGTACAGGTTGTGGGCGTCGGTGCCGCTCAGGCCCTTGATCCGGTACTGGGCGGGGGAGTCGGAGACGTAGTCCGGGCCCGGGCCGACCGCCTCCACGTACACCCGCTGCTCGCCGGCGGTGACCACGGTCTCGCGGCCGGAGCCGGTCTTGGTCGCGGCCGGGACGGTCACCGGGGCTGTGCTGGCGTACTCGTGGCCGTTCGGGGCGACGAAGACGGTGCCCTTGGGGAAGGTCCGGTCGCGCTCCGGGCTCTCGTTGCGCACCCGCATGATGCCGGCCGCCTTCTTCACGGCGGCGGCCAGCTTCTCGTAGCGCTGGGTGCCGCCGGCCACCAGGACGCGGCCGTCCGGCAGCGAGGTGTGGCCGCCGCAGAACATGTCGGCCGGGGTGGGGACCAGCTTGTAGGTGTTCGCGGCCGGGTCCCAGAGCAGGCTCTTGAAGGTGCCCGCGTTGAACTGCTTCTCGTCGTTGCCGGAGCCGGCCACGATCAGGACCTTGCCGGTGCGCAGCAGGGTCGCGTGTACGGCGTTGACCCGGAACTCGGCGGGCAGCGACAGGGTCTGCCAGTGGCCGTACTGCGCCTTGTACTCGGGGCGGTTGATCACGTAGTGGTGGTACTGCTCGGAGGCGAAGCCGAGGACGGCCGGAGCGTTCATCCCGGCCACGGTCAGCGCGACGGTGCTGCCGAGGGCGAGGCGCTTGGTGCGGCCGGCCTTGTGGATCTTCACGGTGGGTGCTCCCCTCGGGAGGCGGTCGGGTGCCGGGCTGGGGCTGGGCTGGGGCTGGGCTGGGGACTGGGGCCGCTCGGGGTGGGCTCTGTTCGGTGGGCGGGGGTCGGTGGGCGGGCGTCCGTGGGTGCTGTCCGTGGGTGTTCTCAGTGGGGGGACGTGCCGCTGCCGGCGCGGTCGGGTGCGGGGCGGTCGGGTGCGGGTCGGGTGGGCGACGGGTCCGGTGCCGTGCGTGCGGGCGGCGAGGTCCGGGGGTCGCGGGCGTGGCGCGGGCGGCGCTTCTCCAGGAGGACCGTCGGGGTGGCCGTCGGGTCGCCGGTGACGGTGAGGTTGGCGGTGGGGCGGGTCCGGCGGCGGCGGACGGCGTCGCCGGCGGTGATCAGGACCGGCAGGAGGGTGAGCACCAGGGCGATCCAGGCCCAGGCGCGCATCGCGGCGTGGTCGTAGCCGGTGAGGTAGGAGGCGGTGATCGCGGCGCCGAACACCAGCGTCCAGAAGAGGTGGAAGCGGAAGGTGCCGAGCCGGTCGGTGCTGGCCGAGCGGCCCTTGGGCGTCACCACGAAGCGGCTGCGCACCCGCAGCAGCGACTGGAGCAGCGAGGCCGCGTAGACCGGGCCGCAGAGCGCCGACATCACCATCCCGGCGACCCCGGAGGAGCCGGCCGGCTCGTGCGGGCTCACGTTGTGCTTGCGGTTCCAGGTGTAGAGCAGGAGCTGGAGCGCGGCGGCGTCGCTGTAGAGCATCATCCAGATCTCCGAGGAGACGTGCACGCCCGATGCGCCGAAGCCCAGGTAGAGGACGCTGGACAGGCCGCCGAGCAGCCAGGTGAGCGCCGCCATCGGGTAGAAGCCCACCATCAGCGTGTAGTTGAGCAACCGCCCGGGGGACAGCTGCCACAGCACCCGCCAGTACTGGGTGAAGAGGGTCTCGTAGGTGCCGCGGCTCCAGCGCAGTTGCTGGGAGAAGAAGTCGGTCCAGGAGGACGGTCCTTCGCCGACCGCGAGCACGTCCGGGGTGTACACGGACTTCCAGCGTTCCCCGGTCTCCGGGTTACGGCTGCGGTGGAACTCCAGACCGGTCGCCATGTCCTCGGTGATGGAGTCGTACAACCCGCCGATCGACTGGAGCGCGCTGATTCTGACGGCGTTGTTGGTGCCCACGAACATGGGTGCGCCGTAACGGTTTCCGGCGCGTTGGACGAGGGCGTGGAAGAGGTACTGCTGGCTCTCGGAGAATTTGGTGACGGCCGAGCCCGAACTGCGGTAGTTCCCGTACACCTGGGGGCCGACCACGAATGCCACGTCGGGGTCGCGGAAGTAGCCGAGCATCCGTTCGCAGAAGTCCGGCAGCGGAACGTGGTCGGTGTCCACGGACACCCAGAACTCGTAGTCGTCGCCGTGGGCCTGGAGCCAGGCGTTGTAGTTGCCGTGCTTGGTGCCGGCGCGGAACCTGCCCTTCGGCCGGTTCCACTGCGGCCGGCCGGCGCGGCTGAAGTGCCGCACGCCCAGCTCGGCGCAGAGCTCCCGCATTGCAGGATCGTTTCCCTCGTCCAACAGCCAGACGTCGTAGGGTCCGTTGTGCCGAACGGCGCGGGCCGCGGTCAGCGTGGCCCGGACCATCTCCGGCGGCTCCTTGCCCGGCACGCAGGTGGTGAGGAAGGCGACCCGGGTGCCGGGCACCGGCGTCACCGGGACCGGGTCACGGGCGACCAGCGTGGCGTGGGTGTTGGAGACGACGTTGACCAGCCGGAACACCTCGACGACGGCGATGATGCCGATCATCACCTTGTCGCCGAGCAGCACCAGGGCGTTCGTCTCGTCCAGCCGCTCGGGCCAGTGCTCCGGCAGCAGCAGCCAGACCAGCAGCACCACCTCCACCACCGGGGCGGCGACCATCAGCAGCGCGGCGCGGATCCGGTGCGGCTCGCGGCGCAGCAGGCTGCGGTACCGGACGCGGTAGGGGGCCGCGGGCGGTGGCTCGTACGGGGGAGAGGCGTACGGGGCGCTCGCCGACGCGGGGCCGTACGGGGCGCTCGCCGACGCGGGGCCGTACGGGGCGCTCGCCGACGCGGGGCCGTACGGGGCGGCCGGTTCGGGCCAGTAGACGCCGCCACCGAGGTCGTCGTCCTCGTCCGGGTCGTACGCCGGGCCCGCGAGACGACTGAAGTGGCCGTAGTCGTACGGGGCTTCGGGTGCGGGAACGGCACTGAGGGCGGCCTCGTCCAGCTGCCCGGCACCTCGCCCGCCGGCCGTTCCGGCGCCCTTTCGCCGCGAGAACGGCGTGGTCATGGCTGCTCCCCCCGGAGTTCGCTCCGTGCTCGGCTCGCTCGGCCTTCGCGTGGGCCTGCCTCGACTCGGAGCCGTCCGGGTGGAACTCGGTGGAACCGGCCGGAATCGGCCGGAACGGGACCGGGTGAACTGCGCTTCTCAGGCAGTTCCCGGGCCGTCCAGCACATTCGCCGGGTTCCGCCGGTTCTGTCGCGCGTCGGTACGGGGGCTTCGAATCCGGGATCCCGATGCACTTTCCAGCTTCCCCTCCGGGCGCTCCGGGATCCTTGGCCTCATCAACTCTCCCCGAGTGCACCGGTGATCGCAACCAATCCGGGAGATCGCCGCCGCCCAAGCATGAAGATGCCACGGTTCCCGGCCGGTCCGGCGGGCGTTGGTGCTATTGCGGTGAATTCGCCCGGGCCCGGGCGGCGATCCGTGGAACTCGGGGGCGGCGGCGGCCTGTTGAGAGGGGCGCTTGTGGGGGCGGTCACGGTAGCGGGGGCGGGAGTGGGGACAGCGCAACGGCCGGACCGCCCCACGGGCGATCCGGCCGTTGCGCCCGGGGTCGGGCCGGTCAGCGCGGGGGCAGCAGGGCGGCGCCGGTCGCGGCCCGGACCTCCGCGAAGTCCACGCCCGGCGCCGTCTCCACCAACCGAAGCCCCTCCCGGGTCACGTCGATCACCGCGAGGTCGGTGACGATCCGGTCCACGACTCCGCGACCGGTCGCCGGAAGTGACAGCTCGTCGACGATCTTCGGGGAGCCGTCCCGGGCGGTGTGCTCCATCACCACGATCAGCCGGCGGGCCCCGTGCACCAGGTCCATCGCGCCGCCCATGCCCTTGACCATCTTGCCGGGGATCATCCAGTTGGCGAGGTCCCCGGTGGCCGACACCTGCATCGCGCCGAGCACCGAGACGTCGATCCGCCCGGCCCGGATCATGCCGAAGGAGAAGGCGGAGTCGAAGTACGAGGCGCCGGGAGCAACTGTCACCGTCTCCTTCCCGGCGTTGATCAGGTCGGCGTGCTCGGCGCCCTCCTCCGGGTACGGGCCGACGCCGAGGATGCCGTTCTCCGAGTGCAGCACCACCTCGACGCCCGGCGGGAGGTGGTTGGGGATCAGGGTGGGCAGGCCGATGCCCAGGTTCACGTACTGGCCGTCGCGCAACTCGCGGGCGGCGCGGGCGGCCAGGGCGTTGCGCGGGTCGAGGGCGGGCGCGGGGGCGGGGGCGGGCGCAGAGGTGGGTGCGGAGGTGCGGGCGGAGGTGGGTGCCGGGGTGGGGGCGGCGGTCTCGGTGGGCATCGGGTCAGGCCTCCTGGAGTGCGGGGCGGACGGTGCGGCGCTCGATGCGGCGGTCCTCGGGGTCGGCGGCCACCACCCGGTCGACGTACACCCCGGGCAGATGCACCGCGTCCGGGGGGAGCTCGCCGGGCTCGACGATCCGGTCCGCCTCGACCAGGGTGATCCGGCCCGCCGCCGCGCAGAGCGGGTTGAAGTTCCGGGCGGCGGCGTGGAACACGCAGTTGCCGTGCCGGTCCGCCACCTCGGCCCGGACCAGTGCGAAGTCCGCCGTGATCGCCTCCTCCAGCAGGTACCGGCGGCCACCGAACTCCCGGACCTCCTTCGGCGGGGAGGCCAGGGCCACCGAGCCGTCGGCCGCGTAGCGCCAGGGCAGCCCGCCCTCCTCGACCTGGGTGCCGACCCCGGCCGGGGTGAAGAACGCGGGGATGCCGGCGCCACCCGCCCGCAGCCGCTCGGCCAGCGTGCCCTGAGGGGTCAGCTCCACCTCCAGCTCGCCGGAGAGGTACTGCCGGGCGAACTCCTTGTTCTCCCCGACGTACGAGGAGGTCATCCGGGCGATCCGGCCGGCCCGAAGCAGCAGGCCCAGTCCCCAGTCGTCCACCCCGCAGTTGTTCGACACCACCCGCAATCCGGTGGTGCCGGAGTCGGCCAGGGCGCCGATCAGCGTGCTCGGGATGCCGCAGAGGCCGAAGCCGCCGACGGCCAGCACCGCGCCGTCGGGGATGTCCCCGACCGCGTCGGCGGGGGAGTCCAGGACCTTGTCCAAGGGGTCACCTCATGAGGGAGTGGGAGGAGGGGAGTCGTAGGAGGGGAGTCGTAGGAGGGGAGTGGGAGAAGAGGGGAGGGGGCGGAACGGCGGGGCAGGGGAGGGGGCAGCGGGGCAGGAGGCGACGGGGAGCGGGGGAGGGACGGCCGGCGGGCCCGGGAACCGCGCGGAGCCCGTGGCCGTACCAGGCCGGGCTGGGGTCCTGCCTGGGCCGGACCGGGCGGGCACGCCGCTGGGGTGGCTGCCGCCGGACGGGCTCCGCGCCCCTCCACCGTCACCGGGCGGGGGCCGCCGCAACCATGGCGGCCACCCCCATGGGTGGGTGCGGAGTCGTGTCGACGGGCCACATCCGGGTGCCCGGAGGGCGACGGGGGCCCGGCGGTATGTCGGCCGGAGCCACATCCGGACGGGCCGATGCGTCAACTGGGCACATGTCGCCACTCCCATCGCACACCTACGGTTCCCGCATTCACCCCGCCGCACCTCAGGAGTCGGTCACCATGCGCAGCTCGACAGCCCCCTCCCGGACCGCCGCCGGCGCCCGTCCGGGCGACTCCCTGACCGGCGGCCCGGCCCGGAAGCTCGCCGCCCTCGCGGCCTGCGTTCTGCTCGCCTCGGGCTGCGCCAAGGCCGGAACGGCCGGGACGAGCGCGGCGGACGGTGGCGCCAAGGGCCCGATCAAGGTCGGCCTGGTGTACTCCAGGACCGGGCCGCTGGCCGCCTACGGCAAGCAGTACCTGGAGGGCTTCAAGGCCGGCCTGAGCTACGCGACCAAGGGCACCGGCGCGGTCGACGGGCACAAGATCGAGTTCGAGGAGCAGGACGACGCCGGCGACCCGGCCAAGGCGGTGTCCGCAGCCAAGGACCTGATCGGCAAGGGCTACAAGGTGCTGGCCGGCTCCACCGCCTCCGGCGTGGCCCTCCAGGTCGGCCCCATCGCCGCGCAGAACAAGGTGCTCTTCATCAGCGGCCCGGCCGCCGCGGACAAGGCCACCGGTCTGAACAAGTACACCTTCCGTTCCGGCCGCCAGTCCTACCAGGACATCAAGACCGCGGCCTCGTTCGTCGGTGACGCCAAGGGCAAGAAGGTCACCGTGCTCGCTCAGGACAACGCCTTCGGCCAGGCCAACGTGGCCGCCGTGAAGGCGGTGCTCGGCGGTGAGGGCGCGACCGTCGACCAGGTGCTCGCCCCGCCGAGCGCCACCGATCTCACCCCCTTCGCCACCCAGGCCCGGAGCGCCAAGCCCGACCTGCTGTTCGTCGCCTGGGCAGGCGACACCGCCTCGGCCCTGTGGACGGCGCTCAACCAGCAGGACGTGTTCGCCGACACCAAGGTCGTCACCGGCCTCGACCTGGCCGCCTCCTACCCGCTGTTCGGCCCGGCCGGCGAGAAGATCTCCTTCCTGAACCACTACTTCGACGGCGCCGCCGGCACCCCGGTGGAGAAGGCCATGACCGAAGCCGTCACCGCCGCCGGAGGGAAGACGGACATCTTCACCCCGGACGGCTTCACCGCCGCCCAGATGATCGTGCACGCCGTCGAGTCCAACCACGGCTCCGCCGACGACACTTCGGCCCTGGTCAAGGCCCTGGAGGGCTGGAGCTTCGACGGGGTCAAGGGGAAGACCACGGTCCGCGCCGAGGACCACGCCCTGCTCCAGCCGATGTTCCAGGTACGGCTGACCGGCAGTGGCGCCGCCGCCAAGCCCTCGGTGGAGAAGACCCTGACCGCGGACGAGGCAGCGCCCCCGGTCACCCCGATGGCGGGCTGATCCCGATGCCCGCCCGTACCGCCTCCACTCCTTCCGCCTCCTCCGCTCAGGGCTCCTCGTCCGTGCGTTCCTCCGCGTCCTCCTCCCCGGTGCTGCGTCTGGACGGGCTCGGCTGGGCCGTCCGCGGCGTGCCGATCGTCGAGGACGTCTCCTTCTCGGTCGGCGAAGGCGAGTTCATCGCCTTCATCGGGCCCAACGGCGCCGGCAAGACCTCCCTCTTCAACCTGATCTCGGGCATCTACCCGGCGACCCACGGCAGCCTCCACCTCGACGGCGCGGACGTCACCACCGAGGCGGTGCACGCCAGGGCCCGCCGCGGGCTCGGCCGCACCTTCCAGACCTCCTCCCTCTGGCCGGGGATGACGGTCGCCGACCACGTCCGCCTGGCCGCCCAGGCGGCGGCCGGGCCGCGCGCCTCGTACCGGCTCTGGCGCCGCGCCGACCGTTACGAGCAGCAGTTGGCCGACACCCTGGAACGCACCGACCTGACCCACCGCGCCGACACCCTCGCCAGTGCGCTCTCGCACGGGGAGAAGCGCAAGCTGGAGCTGGCCGTCCTGCTGGTCTCCGAGCCCCGGCTGATCCTGCTGGACGAGCCGATGGCCGGTGTCAGCGCGGAGGAGGTGCCCGCCCTCACCGAGCTGATCCGTTCCGTGCACCGGGACCTGGGCCGGACCGTCCTGATGGTCGAGCACCACATGGACGTCCTGCTCGGCCTGGCCGACCGACTCGCGGTGATGCACCACGGCACGCTGCTCGCCCTGGACACTCCCGAGGCCGTGATGGCCGACCCGACCGTGCAACAGGCCTACCTGGGTGAGGCGTTGTGACCTCCTCTCCGTTCTCCGCTCAGCGCTCCACTCCTTCGGGGCGCTCCGCCTCCTCGCCGTCCTCCGACGCCGTCCCCCTCCTCTCCGTCCGCGATCTGCGGGTGGTCATCGACGGGCTGCACATCCTGCACGGGGTCGACTTCGACGTGGCTCCCGCCGGAGTGACCGCGCTCCTGGGCCGCAACGGCGCCGGCAAGACCACCACCGTCAAGGCCGTCATGGGCCTGGTGCCGCGCACCGGCAGCATCCGGCTCTCCGAATCCGAGCTCTCCTCCCTTCCCACGCATCTGGTCGTTCGTCACGGCATCGGCTACGCGCCCGAGGACCGGGGGATCTTCGCCGGCCTGACGGTCGCCGAGAACCTCCGCCTCGCCGAGCGCGCCGCCGGGAGCGGGGGCGCGGCCGGTGAACCGGACTACGCACTCGTCCACGAGCTCTTCCCCGAACTCAAGCAGCGGGCCGGTCAGTTGGCCGGGACGCTCTCCGGCGGCCAGCAGCAGATGGTGGCGATCGGCCGGACGCTGCTCAACCGCAACCGGCTGATCATCGCCGACGAGCCCACCAAGGGCCTGGCCCCGAAGATCGTCGCCGAGGTGGCCGAGGTGCTGGCGCGCGCGGCCGAGGCCGTGCCCGTCCTGCTGGTCGAGCAGAACCTCGCCCTCGTCCGCCGACTGGCCGGCACCTGCGCCGTCCTGGCCGACGGCCGTACCGCCCACCGCGGCGACACCGCCGAGCTGTTGGCCGATGAGGAAGCCGCCCGCCGCCTGCTCGGCGTCGGCTCCCGCCACCCGCTCGCCGGCGGGCCCCGGCCCGCCGCCTCCCCGGCCGCCCCCGTCGTCACCGCCGAGGTGAAGCCCTGATGGACACCGTCGTCCTCCTCTCCTGTACCGGACTCGGTCTCGGTGCGCTGTACTTCCTGGTCGCCTCCGGTCTGTCGCTGATCTTCGGTCTGATGGACGTGCTCAACTTCGCGCACGGCGCCCTGCTCTCCATCGGCGCCTACGCCACCTGGTGGGCCGGCGCCGAGGCCGGCTTCTCCTTCTGGCTCGCGGTGCCGTTCGGCACCCTGGTCGGGACGGCCGCCGCCGTCCTGTTGGAGCTCTTCCTGATCCGGCCGCTCTACAGCCGCCCGCGCGACCAGATCCTCGCCACCGTCGGGGTCGGGCTCGCCGTACCCGCCCTGCTGATGGGGGTCTGGGGCGCGGACTCCCGCCCCTTCCCTCAGCCGGAACTGCTGTCCGGCACCTGGCACGTGCTCGGGGCGACCGTCCCGGTCAACCGCTTCGTGCTGGTGGCCGCCGCCGCACTGCTGCTGCTCGCTCTTCGGTTGTTCCTCGCCCGCACCCGCTACGGGCTGATCGTCCGGGCCGGCGTCGAGGACCGGGCGATGGTCACGGCGCTCGGCATCGACGTCCGGAGGGCGTTCACCCTCGTCTTCGCCCTCGGTGGGGCGGCCGCCGCGCTCGGCGGCGCCCTCGGCGGCCTCTATTTCGGTTCGGTCAATCCCGGCCAGGGGACCGGCCTGCTCATCTTCGCCTTCGTCGTCGTGGTCATGGGTGGCATGGGCTCCGTGACCGGAGCCGCCGTCGCCTCGGTGGGCGTCGGCCTCGTCCAGCAGTTCGCCAACTACTACACCGGCGCCGGTCTCGGCGACCTCTCGGTCGTCGTCCTGCTCGCCGTCCTGCTTCTCGTCCGACCCCGTGGACTCACCGGGAGGCTCGCGTGAGCGCCGAAACACCGATCACGAGCACCGGTGGCCCCGCGGCGAGCCGCAGCGCCGCCGCTCCGGCAGGGGGGACTGACACCGGCCCTGCCGTGACCGCCGTGCCGGAAGAGGGGACTGACACCAGCTCCGCCGACACCGCCACTGTGGCAAGGGGGACTGACACCGGCCCTGCCGAGACCCATTGTGAACACAGGAGCGGGCCCGGCGCCATCCCTCGAACAGGTGATTCAGTCACTAACCGCTGGACAGGCGTGCACAGAGCGCTACGCTGGTGGCCGATCGCCCTGCTGATCACGTTCCTTGTCGCCCCATACAGTGCGCTTCCCGTCCCGGGACTGCTCGACGGCCCGCTCGGCAGCCCCGGCAGCCTCCAGCTGCTCGCCCTGTGCCTGCTCTACGGGGCCCTCGCCACCGGTTACGACCTCCTGCTCGGTCGGACCGGACTGCTCTCCTTCGGCCACGCGCTCTACTTCGCGACCGGCCTGTACGCCACCGATCTCGGCATGCTGGAGCTGCGACTGCCGTTCGCCGCCGCCGCGGTGTTCGGCGTCGCCTGCTCCGTGCTGCTGGCCCTGCTGCTCGGCTCGGTCAGCCTGCGCGTCACGGGCATCGGGTTCTCCATGGTCACCCTCGCCTTCGCCCAGGCCGGCTCGATCCTCGTCCAGCGCAACCCCGGCGGGGTCACCGGCGGCGAGGAGGGCCGCTCCGCCCCGGCCGACCTGCTGCCCGCCGGCCTGCTCGGGATCGAGAACACCGCCAACCTGTACTGGATCGCCGTCGGCTACCTGGTGCTGACCGTCGCCGCGGTCCACTGGGCCGTCAAGTCGCCGATGGGCCGGGTCTGGGAGGGCATCAAGGAGAACGAGCGCCGGGTCGAGGTGCTCGGACTGCGGCCCTACGGCTACAAGCTGGTCGCCTTCGTGCTGGCCGGCGGGCTCGCCGGGCTGGGCGGGGTGGTCTACCTGCTGCTGACCGGTGGCGCCACCCCGCAGGCCGCCACCTCGGACGCCACGCTCGCGCTCCTGGTGATGGTCGTCCTCGGCGGCTCCGGCACCCGCTGGGGACCGCTGCTCGGCGGTGTCCTGTACACCTGGGCGAGCCACCGGCTCGGCGACCTCGCCAACTCCTCGACCGTCGCCGACCTCCCGGCGGTGCTGCGGGTGCCGCTCTCCCAACCCCTGTTCCTGCTGGGCGCCCTGTTCGTCGCCGTGGTCTACCTGCTGCCCGGCGGCCTGGCTAGACTGCCTGCCCGCATCCGCACCGCCCGGTCCGCCCGCTCCGCCTCGGTGCCGGCCGGCCTCGGAACCGCCCACCCCACCGGAGGTACCCCCGCGTGAGCCAGTCGCCGCTGAAGCCCGAGGAGTTGACCGTCCCCGTGCCCGGTGGGGACCTGGCCGTCCTGCGCTGGCCCGCAGACGACCCGCGGGCCCCCACGATCGTGGCGGTGCACGGCATCACCGCCAACGGCCTCGCCTGGTACGAGGTCGCCCGCCGGCTCGCCGGCCGGGTCACCCTGCTCGCGCCCGACCTGCGGGGCCGCGGCGCCAGCCGCTCGGTCGCCGGACCGTACGGGCTGGCCCGGCACGCCGACGACGTGGCCGCGCTGATCGGCGCCCTCGGCCCGGGGCCCGTCACGGTGGTCGGCCACTCGATGGGGGCATGGGTCACCGCCCTGGCCGCCGTCCGGCACCCCGGCATGGTCCGCCGCGTCCTGCTGGTCGACGGAGCGGTGACCTTCCCGCTGCCGCAGGGCGTCCGCGAGGAGGACGCCCTGGCCGCGGTGCTCGGCCCCGCGCTGGCCCGGCTGTCCACGACCTTCCCGGACCGGGACGCCTACCGGGAGTTCTGGCGCGGGCACCCCGCCTTCGCCGGCGAGTGGACCGAGGGGATCGACGCCTACACCCAGCGCGACCTCGTCGGCACGGAGCCCGAACTGCGCTCCTCCTGCGTGCTGGAGGCCGTCCAGATCGACGGCGCCCAGGTCCTGCTGGACGAGGAAGCGGCCGGCGCCGTGCACCGGCTGCCCTGCCCGGCCGACCTGCTCTGGGCCGAGCGCGGCCTGCTCGACGAGCCGCAGGGCCTCTACGACCACGCGCGGCTCGAACTGGCCCGGCTGGACACGGAACGGGTGCCCGCCGCACCGGTGCCCGGCACCAACCACTACTCGATCCTCTGGGGCGGGGCCGGGGCGGACCGCATCGTCCGCATCCTGCTCGCGGACGCCCTCGCCGCCGAGTAGCCGGCCGGGCTCGGGAGCGGGCCGGAACACCAGTGGCCGGAACGACAACGGCCGGGACGACAGCGACTGGAACGACAGCGGCCGGCGAGGGCTCCGACCCCCGCCGGCCGGTCCCGGTGGCCCGCTCCTGCGCCCCTCGGCGCGTCAGCCCGCCGTGCCGAGGAAGCTCTCCCAGCCGCCCGCCGGCGCCTGGCCGACGTTGAGCGAGCGCAGCTTGCGCAGGGTGGACTGGTCCTGCACCTCCAGCCACTCGACCAACTGCTTGAAGGAGACCAGTCGGACGTCGGGCTTGCCCGCGACGGTCTTGAGGGTCTCCTCGACGGCGTCCATGTAGATGCCGCCGTTCCACTGCTCGAAGTGGTTGCCGATGAAGAACGGCGCGCGGTTGCTGTTGTACGCGCGCTCGAAGCCGGCCAGGTAGGAGTTGGTGGCCTGGGTGCGCCAGTCGCCGTACTTGGCCGGGTCGCCCTTGGTGCTGCCGCTGGACTGGTTGGCCAGGATGTTGTAGTCCATCGACAGCACCTGGAAGGTGTGCCCGGGGAACGGGATGGACTGCAGCGGGAAGTCCCAGACCTTGCCGTCCTGCACCTTCTGCGGCCATATCTGCAAGCCGCCCGAGGAACTGGCGTCGTACTTCCAGCCCAGCTTGGCGATGGTCGGCAGCAGCGCCTTCTGGCCCTCCAGGCACGGGGTGCGGCCGCCGATGAGCTCCTTCTTGTAGTCGAAGGGGAGCGGGTCGACGTCGGTGAAGCCGGTGTTGGTCCGCCACTGGGTGACGAAGCCGACCGCCTGGTCGATCTCGCTCTGCCAGTCCTCGGGGGTCCACATGTTGACCCCGTTCTTGTCCGGACGGCTGGAGCAGAAGTGCCCGTTGAAGTGGGTGCCGATCTCGTGCCCGGCCAGCCAGGCCTGGCTGATGAGCTTGAGCGTGCTCTTCACCGCGCCGTCCGACAGGTACGGGATGTCGGAGGCGCCGACCGAGTGCTTCGGAGGGTGGTACAGGTCGGCCTTGTCCTTGGGGAGGGCGTAGATGCCCGAGAGGAAGAAGGTCATGGTGGCCTTGTGCTGCTCCGCCAGCTTCAGGAAGCGGGGGAACTGGTTGTCCTCGGTGCCGCCGGCGCCGTCCCAGGAGAAGACCACGAACTGCGGCGGCCGCTCGCCCGGCTTGAGCTTCTCGGGCTTGGGCTGGTTCGGCTGCGGTCCGGTGTCCGCGTTGGAGCCGTCGCCGATCGGGGTGCCCTTGGGCACCGCCGCCTGGGGGTCGGGGCCGCCGCCCTGGGTGGTTCCGGTACCGCCGGGGCCGGGGGAGGTGGCGCCTTGTCCCGAGCCGGATCCGCCGCTGGAGCAGGCCGCGACCGCGCCGAGGGCCGCGGTCGCGGCGGTTGCACTGAGCACCGTCCTGCGCGAGATGCTGGTCATGGTCTCCCCTGGGTGCCGATGCCGGTGGTGAGGGCGGCCCGCAGCCGCACCGGTCAAATCGGGCAATTGATGAGTATTCCGCCGTTAGCATGTCATGTCGCCGCGGCGGCTTCCAAGGTCGCCGAGCGCTGACGACTCCCAACACGCCTGGCGCATCCGGCTGGGCTGCGGGGATGCGCCGACTGTTGCCGTCCTGTGACGCTTCCCACCCCGTGCGGCCCGGTCAGTACGCTACCGCCGGCCGGTCGGCCCGCCGCCGGAGTTCGTCGTCGTTCGGCCCGATTGGTCGCCCTTTTGGGAAAACTTTTGCCCCTTGCCGGGGCGGGCGGCCCGAAGCCCGCCAGGGGGAGGGTCGGCCCGGGCGGGCGTGCGGAAAGAGGTGTGCCGGCCCGGGCGGGACCACGGAAGCCGCGCGGAACCACGGGGAAGGGGTCCGCCGCAGCGGGACCGTCGCAAGGGGGCGGAGAGCCGGCCGGGGAGCGGCCGCCGGGCGGACCGTCAGAGTGCGGCGAGCCGCCGGGTGCGGCGCACCATGCGCGCGATCGCGGTGCTGATGGCGGTGGCCGCCGCGCAGGAGACCACGAGGCTCAGCCAGGCGGTGTTGAACCAGTGGCTGTTCAGCCAGCCCAGCGTCACGATGTAGGCGGCCCAGACCAGCGCCGCCAGTGCCGACCAGTGCAGGAACCGGTGCGGATGGGCGGGGGAGTGGCCGATGGCCAGGTCGAGGACGGTCCGCCCGGCCGGGACGAACCGCGCGACCACCACCATCGCGGCGGCCGCCCCGTGGGGGCGTTCGATCAGGGCCTCTTGGACCCGGGCCACGCTGGCCGCCAGTTTGGGGCGCCGGGCGAGCCGGCGGTGCAGCACCGGGGCGCCGCGCCGGGCCAGGTTGAGCAGCAGCAGGTCGCCCAGGAAGGAGGCCACCGCCACGCCCAGCCCGAGCATCAGGGGCGCACCGTCGATCTGCGCGGTCTTGAGCACGGCCAGGATGACCAGCGTCCCGCTGGGGATGAACGGAAGGAGGGCGTCCCCGAGCACGGCGACGAGCGCCAGCGCGCAGATCCACGAGGATCCGGTCGCCGCCACGAAGTTCAAGGCCCTTTACTCCCTCCACGCCTCCCGAGGGAGCAGGTGGCTGCAGGGGTCAACGCTAGCGCCTCGACTTTTCATGCCATGAAGCACCCCGGTATGGCATGGGTCACGGCCACTGATTCCGGCCGCGCCCCGGGACGGGGAACCGCGCATCCGGGCCGGTCCGGGGGCCGGGGCGCCCGGGTGGCTGACCGCCGCCGAAACCGAACGAGCCCCCGGGGCGGGGTGCCGCGCCGAGGGCTCGCAGTGATCGTCCGGTGCTGGTCCAGCCCGACGATCTTGCTGGTGGAGTGCGGATCCCGCTCCGGTGACCCGCTCCCGGCCCCAGCCTGCCGGACGCCGGCCCCCGGTCGCGAGTCCTGGCGCTGGCGACTTCCGGCGCTGGCGGGAAGTCGCCAGCCGTGTTCGCCCGCTGGCTCTGCGTCAGCCGAACGGTCGGTCGACTTCCGCGCGAAATGGCCGAAACCCGCTCGGACCGTGGCCGGACGACACTCCGGAGGCGGGAACAGCGAGGCCCCGGCCGTGGTTGACCCCCCTCGGCGACAGCGACCGGCGGGCCATCCGGGACCGCGCGGTCACCCACGACGGCCGGCCCGAGGACGGCGGCCAGGAGGGCGGACGGGATGACCACCGAGGACCACCAGGAGCACGGGACCGGGCCGGAGACCGGACCGGCGGCCGGACCGGCGGCCGGCGCGGCGATCCGCGGCACCGCCCGCGGGACGGCGCCCGCGCCGCTCTCGATCCTCGACCTCGCCACCGTCGGCGTCGGCCACACGCCCGCCGAGGCCCTCGCCGCCACCACCGAACTGGCCCGCCGGGCCGAGCAGTGGGGCTACCACCGCTTCTGGGTGGCCGAGCACCACGGCATGCCCGGAGTGGCCAGCTCCACCCCGGCCGTCCTGCTCGCCCACCTCGGGGCCAACACCACGACGCTGCGGCTGGGCTCCGGCGGCGTCATGCTCCCCAACCACGCCCCGCTGGCCGTCGCCGAGCAGTTCGGCCTGCTGGAGGCCCTGCACCCGGGGCGGATCGACCTCGGACTCGGCCGCGCCCCCGGCACCGACCCGGCCACCGCCCGGGCGCTGCGCCGCGGCCTCGCCGAAGGCGCGGACGACTTCCCGCAGCAGCTCGCCGAGCTGACCCACTTCCTCGACGGCGACTTCCCGGACGGTCACCCGTACGCCCGGCTGACCGCCGTCCCCCGGGGCGAGGGCCGACCGCCGGTCTGGCTGCTCGGCTCCTCCGGCTTCAGCGCCCAGCTGGCGGGCCGCCTCGGCCTCCCGTTCGCCTTCGCCCACCACTTCAGCAGCGCCAACACCATCCCGGCGCTGGACCTCTACCGCTCGTCCTTCCGCCCCTCCGCCGTGCTCGCCGAGCCGTACGCGCTGATCGGCGTGAGCGCGGTCGCCGCCGACGACGAGCCCTCGGCCCGGCGCCTCGCCCGCTCCGCGGCCCTCGGCATGCTCCGCCTGCGGCGCGGCAACCCCGGCCCGATCCCCACCCCGGAGGAGGCCGAGGACTACCCGTACAGCCCGGTCGAGGCCGACTTCATCGACAGCTGGCTCGACAACGTCGTGCTCGGCGACCCGGGCCGGGTCGCCGACGGGCTGGAGGCGCTGCGCAAGCGGACCGGGGTGGACGAGCTGATGGTCACCTCGCACATCCACGGCCACGAGGCCCGGCTCCGCTCGTACGGCCTGATCGCCGAGGCCTACGGTCTGACGGCGGCGGTGTGACCTCGACGGCGACGCCGTGAGCTCGACGGCCTGACGGCACCCGGACCGTCGGCGCCCGGCGTGACCGGGCAGCGTGACCGGGCAGCGTGACCGGGCACCCGGACCGACGGCCCACCGTCCGGCCGCGTCCGTCGAGGCGGCCGGACGGCGTGCCGCCCGCCCTGCAGCGCCCGCCAGTCGCCCGCCCGTCCTGCGGCTACCGGCCGTTCAGGGCGGGGCGGCCCTCACGGAGTATGGCCGCGACCAGCTCGGCCTCGCCGGGGCGGGCGAAGTACCAGCCCTGGGCGGTGTCGCAGCCGGTCAGCCGCAGGCGCTCGGCCTGGGCGGCGCTCTCGATGCCCTCGGCGGTGACGGTCAGGCCGAGGGTGTGGGCGAGCTGCACCATCGCGCCGACGATCTGCTCGTCCGCGTCGCTGCGCCGGGAGCGGAGCTCCGGGCGGCCCGGACGGTCCGTCGGGGCGGGCTCGCGGAAGCCCTCGATGAAGGTGCCGTCGAGCTTGAGCACGTGCACCGGCAGCCTGGAGAGGTAGGCCAGGTTGGAGTAGCCGGTGCCGAAGTCGTCGATCGCGATCCGCACGCCCATGTCCGCGAGCGCCTGGAGGGCCTGGAGCGGACGGCCGCCGGGGCCGAGCAGGGCGCTCTCGGTGATCTCCAGCTGGAGGAGCCGGGCCGGCAGGCCGGTACGTTCGAGTGCCCGGGCGACGTCGGCGACGATGTCGGAGTCCCAGATCTGGCGGGCGGCCAGGTTGACGCTCACGAAGGTCTCGGTGTCGGGGAACTCGGTGAGCCACTGCCGGGCCTGCCGGCAGGACTCCTCCAGCACCCAGGTTCCGAGCGGCACGATCGCGCCGGTCTCCTCGGCGAGCGGGATGAAGCGGTCCGGGGAGAGCGTCCCGTAGCGGGGGTGGCGCCAGCGGACCAGCGCCTCCGCGCCGTGCACCGCACCGTCGGCCAGGCCGACCAGCGGCTGGTACTCGATGGTGAACTCACGGCGCTCCAGGGCCGGGCGCAGTGCGGTGGCGAGCAGCTGCCGGGTGAGCTGGTGGGCGCCGCGGTCCGGGTCGTAGAGGGTCCAGCGGGCGCGGCCGTCGGCCTTGGACCAGTAGAGCGTGGCGTCGGCGTCCTTGACCAGGTCGGTCGGGGTGGTCTCGTGCACGGACCGCTCGACCACGCCCACGCTGGCGGTGATCACCAGCCGGTGCCCGGAGACGTCGAAGGGACGTTCCAGCACCTCCAGGATCCGGGCGGCCAGCTCGGTCAGCTGCTCGCTGCCCACGCTGTCGGTGACCAGGACGGCGAACTCGTCGCCGCCCATCCGGGCCACCAGGTGGGTGTCCCGCCCGTCGAACCCGCGCCGCAACCGGGTGGCGACGGCGATCAGCAACTGGTCGCCGATGTGGTGGCCGAGCGCCTCGTTGATCGCCGCGAAGCCGTCGAGGTCCAGGTAGCAGACCCCCACCCGGCGTTCGTCCGCGGCTTCGGCCGGGCCCGGTCGGTCGTCCGGCGCGAGGCAGGCGGCGTCGAGCTGCTCGAAGAAGTAGGCCCGGTTGGGCAGTCGGGTCAGCGGGTCGTGCAGGGCCTGGTACTCCAGCCGGTCGCCGAGCCGCCGCTGCTCGGTGATGTCCTCCACCAGGGCGAGGGTGTAGAGCGGATCGCCGGCGCCGTCCCGGATCAGCGAGACGGTGACCTTGCTCCAGACGGTGTGGCCCTCGCGGTGCTTGAGCTGCTTCTCCACGCGGAACCGTTCCCGCTCCCCGTGGACGAGCTCGGGGAAGAGCCGGTCCGGCATGCCCTCCGGGTCGATGATCTCGTGCAGGTGGGTGCGGACCAGTTCGCCGACGCCCCGTCCGATCAGCGTGGCGAAGGCCGGGTTGACCTCGATGATCCGGTCCTCGGCGTCGATCAGTGCCATGCCGATGACGGCGTCGCAGAAGGCGGCCCGGAACCGGGACTCGCTGGCCCGCAGTGCCGCCAGCAGCCGGTCGGTGCCGACGCCCTCCCGGTCGGTGCCCTCGGCCGCCCGGCCGCTGCCGCCGGCGAGCTCCCGGTCCCGGTGGGCGTCGTCGGAGAGCGGGGCCGAGCAGGTGGGGCAGAGCAGCAGCTCCGGCTCCGCGAGCGTCCCGCAGGCGCCGAGGGCGGTGGTGGCTCCCGCGGCGGGGGCGGTGGCCGGTCCGCCGGGTCCGATGGCCGGTCCGCCGGGGTCGGCGGCCGGTTCCAGGACCGGCGAGGCGAGGTGGCGGTGGCGCGGTGATTCCTCGTGCCGCACGCCCGGGTGGTGTGCGTCGGCCCCCTCGTTCCGGCCCGGCACGGCATGCTCCCGTCCGCTGCTGACGCTTGACGATGGTCCGGCCGGCCGGTCGGGACCCGGCGGTCGGCTCCGCACTCTGTCGTGGTCCTCGGAGTCGGCCGCTGCGGGGGCTGCCCGTCGTGGGGCGCCGGCGCGCGGGGACCCGCCTGAAGGACAGGGCGCTGCGGCCGATCATAGGCCGCGACGACAACACGCGGTGACCGCCGCCAGGGTGATTCGCCCGCTTTGTGATCATGAATGGCGGTACGTGCGGACGCCCCCGGTGCACATCACATGATGTGCGCCAGGGGCGCGTGCGCCGAAGCCGCGCCCTTGGGCGCCGGTCGCGCGCCGGATGCGGAGCGGAGCGGGCCGGGAGCCCGGGGGCGGAAGGGGCTGTCGGGGGTGATGGAGAAGAGGGCGGAAGAGAGAAGAGGGCGGAAAGGAAGAAGAGGGAAGACGGGCGGGCTCAGGCCAGCGAGGCCGTGAGGGTGATGGTGGTGCCGGTCAGGGCCTGGCTGACCGGGCAGTTGGCCTTGGCGTCCTCGGCGGCCTTCACGAAGCCGGCCTCGTCCAGCCCGGGGACCTCGCCGACGACGGTGAGGTGGATGCCGGTGATGCCCGTGCCGGGCTGGAACGTCACGTCGGCCCGGGTGTCCAGCTTGGTCGGCGGGGTGCCGGCACCGGCCAGGCCGTGCGAGAGGGCCATCGAGAAGCACGCGGAGTGGGCGGCTGCGATGAGCTCCTCCGGGCTGGTTTTGCCGTTGGGGGCCTCGGCGCGGGACGGCCAGGAGACGGGGTACTCGCCGATCCCGGAGGAGGCGAAGGTCACCAACCCCTTTCCGTCGAGGAGGTTGCCCTCCCACGCGGTGGTGGCGGTGCGGGTGGTTGCCACGATCGGTTCCTCCAGTACTGAGGGAGTGTTCGAACGGTCACGTCCGGTCATGCACGCCCCAGCCTACGGGCAGAGCCCTCCCGGCCCGGTGCGTCACGCCGCCGGGGCCGGGCGGAGCACCGGGTCACCGTCCAATCCGGTTCGGTCCGGGTCCGGGTCACCGTCCGGTCCGGCCCGCCGTCCGGATCGTGGACGGTTCCGTTCGACGGTGCGGGGCCGGAGCGGGGGCCCTGTTAGATTTGCCCGGGCCCGAGCCCGGCCGCCGTACGGTCGGGCGCCCACTGCAGACACCGGGAGCCGCCCCGATGACGGACCACTCCACGACCCCCGACGCCGGCCTGACCGAGGGGATCGACGACGCCGTACGGGCCGAGCTGACCGGCCTGCGCGAGAGTATCGACAACATCGACGCCGCGGTGGTCCACATGCTGGCCGAGCGCTTCAAGGCGACCCAGCGGGTCGGCCGGCTCAAGGCCGAGCACAAGCTGCCGCCGGCCGACCCGGCGCGCGAGCGGGACCAGATCAAGCGCTTGCGGGAGCTGGCGGCGGGGGCGAAGCTGGACCCGGTCTTCGCCGAGAAGTTCCTGAACTTCATCATCGCCGAGGTCATCCGCCACCACGAGGCCATCGCCCGCTCCTGAATCCTCGGGTCCGAGCGGCCCCGGGCCCGCGTGGCCCCGGGGCCTCCGGCGATGTCGGCGGCGGCTAAATGACCGATTTCGTCAGGCTCCACGGTTGGCGTAGCGTGCAGGTTTCCCCAGCCGGAGAGGTGGAGCAGCGACGATGGCGGTGAACCTGCCCGAAACGCCGAGCGGAACCGGAGTTCCCGGCGATTCCGCGTCGAACGCCCACGCGGTGCCCGGCGGTCGCGCCGAGGCCCGCCGCCGGGCCCGCGGTTCGCGGGGCCGCAAGGCCGGCGGTTCGGGTCGGCGGCCGCGGCCGTGGTGGATCGAGCTGCCGGTGATGGCGGCGGTCGGCCTGGTGGTCGCACTGCTGATCAAGACCTGCCTGTTCCAGGTGTTCACCATCCCGTCCGGCTCGATGGAGAACACCCTGCGGATCGGCGACCGGGTCGGCGTGAACAAGCTGGCGCCGCTGACCGGCTGGGAGCCGGAGCCGGGGCAGCCGGTGGTGTTCAAGGACCCGGGGGGCTGGCTGCCGCCGCAGCCGACCGATCCGAACCCGGTCACCAACGCCGTGGGCTCGGTGCTCAGCTTCGTCGGCCTGGTCCCGCCGAAGGACGACAACTACCTGGTCAAGCGCGTCATCGCGACCGGTGGGCAGACCGTGCAGTGCGAGGGCAGCACGCTGAGCGTCGACGGACGGAAGGTCGACGAGCCGTACCTGCACCCCGGGGACGACTCCTGCGCGGGGCTGGACTTCGGGCCGGTGAAGGTGCCCTCGGGCTACATCTGGGTCGAGGGCGACCACCGCAGCGACTCCGCGGACTCCCGCTACCACCAGCACGGCCCGGGTGGTGGCGCCGTGCCGGTGGACAATGTGGTCGGCCCGGTGTCGGCCGTCGTGTGGCCGCTCAATCACCTCGACTGGTTCGGCTGGACCGGCCGCTGACCCCAGGCTCGGCGGTCACCCGGTCGGCAGCCCCGGCCCCGGAGGCCCCGGGCCCGTCGGCCTCTGATCCGGCGGCCCCGGGCCCGTCGGCCCGTGGACCCGCGAACACCTCGACCGTCCCGGCCGTCCCGGCTTTCGAACCCGTGCCCGTGCCCGCGCCCGCCTCCGCGGGTTTGCTCGCCTGGGCCGCGAAGGCGCCGGTCAGCACCAGCAGGCCGCCCGTGATCTGCGGCAGCCCGAGGTGTTCGCCGAGCAGCACCCAGGCCGTCACGGTGGCGACCACGGCCTCCAGGTTGGCGACCACCCCGGCTATCGGCGGCGAGAGGTAGCCGACCGAGACCACGCCGGTGACGTAGGCGAGCACGGTCGCGATCAGGACCATCCACGCGGCCGGGAGGAACGCGGGCAGGGTGTGCCCGTTCATCACCACCGACCCGCCGAGCCGGCTCCAGTCGGCCTGCCACGGCCGGGTGAGGGCGGTGAGCAGCACGGCGCCGATGAGCAGCCCGAACGCGCTGACGGCGAGCGGGTCGACCGGGCGCTCGCCGTGCCGGCCGGCGTCGGCGAGCACGAAGTAGCCGACCTGGCAGAGGGCCGCGCCGAGGGCGAAGAGCACGCCCAGCGCGTCGAAGCCCAGGCCGTTCCAGACCTCGACCACGCAGGCCAGCCCGGCCACCGCGACGCCGGCGCCGACGGCCGCGCCGCGGGTGATCGGCTTGCGCTGGACGAACTTGACGTAGCCGATCAGCAGTGGCGGCCCGAGGTACTCGATGAGCAGGGCGACGCCGACCGGGATGCGGGAGATCGCCGCGAAGTAGCAGGCCTGGACGCCGGCCACGGCGAGCAGGCCGAAGCCGAGCAGCAGGCCGGGGCGGCGCAGGACGGCGTCCCGGTGCCGGTAGGCGACCGGGAGGAGCGCCACCGCCGCCCCGGTGACCCGGAGCCACACCACGTGCAGCGGGGAGAGCCCGGCCTCGATCAGCGGTTTGGCCGCGGTGCCGGAGCCGCCGAAGGCGACGGCGGAGACCAGCGCGAGGCCGAGGCCGAGGGTTCTGCCCGAAGGGAGGGTGGGCGAGGCCGTTGATCTGTGCACCGCCGCATTGTGACAGTCATACCGGTGATCGGGTAAGGCGCCATTCCGTCATTCGGTCCTGCCCCCGACTGTGCGCAATGGCGCAATCACCGGCTCCGGCACGGCCCCATGACCGTGCCGGCCCCCGCCGGCCGTCAGTCGTCGGTCACCGGCCCTCAGCCACCGGTCACCGACCAGCCGGCCGTCGGCCGTCAGCCGTCAGTCACCGGCCGAGGCGCCCGCCCCCGTGAGCGAGTCCGCCCCGCCCGTGGGCTGGGTGGTCGGCCGGCTGGTCGGGGGCGCGGTCGGCTGGGTGGTCGGCGCCGTCGGCTTCGAGGTGGGCCGGGGCGGCCGGGTGGGCTGGGTGGTCGGCTGGCTGGTCGGCGGAGCCGTCGGTGCGGTGGTCGCACCGCCGTCGGTGCCGCCCGGCGAGGTCGAGCCGTCGCCCGGCGCCGTGGTGGGGCCGGCGCTCGGGGCGCCGGTGGGGGCGCTCGTCGACGGGGTGCCGCTCGGCGTGCTCGGGGCGGTCGGCAGGTCGATGGCGCCCGAGGAATCGCCGCCGGCCGGGGTCGGGAAGTCGCCGACCGGCTGACCCTTGAGCGCGGCCTTCATGTAGCTGGTCCAGATCTGGGCCGGGAACTGGCCGCCGGCCGCGCCGTCGATGCCGCCGACGCCGCTCAGGCTGACCTGGGCGCCGGTGCCCGGATCCTGGCCGAACAGGGCGACCGAGGTGACCAGTTCGGGGGTGTAGCCCACGAACCAGACCGACTTCTGGTCGTCGGTGGTGCCGGTCTTGCCGGCCACCGGGCGGCCGAGCGCCTTCGCCCGCCAGCCGGTGCCGCCCGGGTCGCTCACCACGCCCTGGAGCATCGAGGTGACCTGGTTGGCGGTGTCCTCGCTGATCGCCTGGGTGGTCTTGTGCGCGGGCAGTGCCACGTTCTCGCCCTCGCGGTCCACCGACTGCACCAGCCACGGGGTGATCTGCTTGCCGCCGTTGTCCAGCGTGGCGTACACGCCCGCCATGTCGAGCACGCTCGGGGTGGCCGCGCCCAGCGGGATGGACGGCACCGGGTCGAGCCCCGGGATGTTGCCGGGCAGGCCCATCGCGACCGCGGTGTCCTTGACCTTCTGGAGCCCGGTGTCCTGCGCGAGCTGTGCGAACGCCGAGTTGACCGACCAGTCGGTGGCCTGCTGGAGGCTGATCTGGCCGTAGCTCTTGTCGCCCTCGTTCGGCGGCGCGTACGGGGTGCCCTTGCCGCCGCGGACCTTCCGGCCGCTGGTGCCGTCGTAGACCGTGCGCGGGGTGATGGTGCGGCCGTCCTGGGTCTTGGCCTCGTTCTCGAATGCCGCGGCCAGCGCGATCGCCTTGAAGGTCGAGCCGGCCTGGTAGTCGCGCCGGGTGGCGTTGTCGACGTAGTGCTTCACGTAGTCGACGCCGCCGTACAGGGCGACGACCGCGCCGGTCTTCGGGTCCACCGAGGCGGCGCCGGCCTGGGCGGCCGCGTCCTTCTTCCGCTTGTCCGGGTTCAGGCTGTCGTGCAGCTGGGCCTGGACGGAGTCCTGGAGGGCCTGCTGGCGTGCCGGGTCGATGCTCAGCTTGATCGTGTAGCCGCCCTTGGCCAGCTCGGTCTCGCTGATCACCCCGCTGGAGGTGAGGTACTGGGTGGCGGCGTCGACCAGGTAGCCGGCCTGGCCGGACAGGCCCGGGTTGGGCTGCGGGTCCCGGACGTCCGGGAAGGTGGTCGCGGCCCGCTCGTCCGCGGAGAGCCAGCCCTCCTTGACCATGCCGTCGAGCACGTAGTTCCAGCGGTTGACGGCGTTCTGCTTGCCCGCCGCGGTCGCGGTGGCGACGTCGTACGCGCTCGGGGCGTTCAGCAGGGTGGCCAGGTAGGCGCCCTGGGCGGCGTTGAGGGCCGACGCGTCGATGCCGAAGTACGCCTGGGCGGCGGCCTGGATGCCGTAGGCGCCGCGGCCGTAGTAGGAGGTGTTCAGGTAGCCGGAGAGGATGTCGTTCTTGCTCTCGGTGGCGTCCACCTTGATGGCGATGAACAGTTCCTTCACCTTGCGGGTGATCGACTGCTTCTGGTTCAGGTACGTGTTCTTCACGTACTGCTGGGTGATGGTGGAGCCGCCCTGGGTCCCCTGGCCCTTGGCGGTCTTGATCGCGGCCCGGGCCAGGCCCTGGACGTTGACCGCGCCCTCGTTGTAGAAGTTCCGGTCCTCGGCGGCCAGCGCGGCGTGCTGGGCGGCGGGGGAGACCTTGTCCAGGGAGACGTTCTGCCGGTTGGTCTGACCGGTGCGGGTGAGCACCGAACCGTCCGAGTAGAGCCAGGTGTTGCTCTGGGCGGTCGCGGCGGCGTGCGCGTCCGGCACCTTCACCAGGGTGATCCCCAGCGCGAACAGGCCGATGCCGAGCAGCAGCGCCGTGCCGAAGCCGAGCAGGGTCATCCGCCAGGTGGGTATCAGCCGGCGGATGCCGGTGCGCTTCGGGCGACGCGACTTCCTGCCGCCGGATCCGTCGGACCCGCCGGTGCGGCCCGACCCGCCGGCCGGGCCGGTGGAGCGCTTGAACCGTTTGACCGGGCGGAGGCTGATCGACGGCGTGCTACGGCCGCTCTGGGCGTTTCTGGACAATGCGCGGCCTTTCCTGCGGGCGCATCGAGGCAGCCGGCACGGACGGGGACATCGGCGGTTGGGGACCTTTGTCCCGATTCAGGTTCTACTGCCCTGGACGAGCAGAATGGGCCGGATGGCTCCGGTGAATCGCCGATCGAGACCGACATCACACGCAAAACGGACGTCGGAGGCCAAAAAATCGGGGAGCCCCTCGCTGCTGCGAGAGGCTCCCCAACTGTCTGTGCGCCGCCAGGGACTCGAACCCCGGACCCGCTGATTAAGAGTCAGCTGCTCTAACCAACTGAGCTAGCGGCGCTTGCTGACCTGGAAAACAATACACGCTTCCGGGGGGTGCCTCGAACCCGCTGCGGGTCACCCCCGGACCACCCGGACGGTGGCTGCCCGACCTGCCCCTTTCCTTCCGGTTGGTCCGGAGTTCGCCGCTGGTTAGGGTGGAACGGTGCCCCGCCTCCAGCCCGGCCACCGCACCGCACGGACGGCGGTCGCCACCCTGCTGCTGCTCAGCGCCGTGGCGTACACCGCCTGGGTGCTGGAGGTCGTGCTGAGCACCGGGCTCGACCCGGTGCGGGCGTACATCAGCGAACTCGCCGCCGAGGACCAGCCGCTGGGCGGCCTGTTCCGGGCCACCGACCTGGCCGCCGGACTCTGCCTGCTCGCCGCCGCCGGCACCGCCCTCGCCACCGGGCGGGTCGGGGCCTCCCGTCGGCACCGCTGGGCTCTGGCCGGCTGGTCGGCGCTGGCCCTGTTCGGCGCCGCGACCGCCGCCGACTCCCGGCTGCCGCTCAGTTGCGCCCCCACCAGCGACGAGATGTGCGCCGCCCGGGAGACCGCCGGGCTGGTCCCCGCCACCCACACCGCGCACGCCGTCACCAGCAGCCTCGCCATGGCCGGGGCGCTCACCGCGCTGGTCTCGCTCACCGTGGCGGCCCGCCGCTACCGCTGGTGGCCGGGGGTGCGCCGGTTCGGGCCCTGGCTGCTGGGCGCCGAACTGCTCGCCACCGGCTGGAGCCTCGCCTCGATCGCCGCCTTCCAGGCCGGGCGCGGCACCTGGGCGCTCGGGGCCGGGCAGCGGCTGCAGGTGCTGCTGGTCGCGCTCTGGCTCGGCCTGCTGGCCCTGGACGTCGCCCGCTCCGCCCGCGCGGGCGCGCCCGATCCGTCGGGCGGGGGCGCCGGGGACGGGGAGCGGTGCCCCCCGACCGGGCCGCTCCAGGAGCGCAGGCCGGCATGAGCGCTCCCGGAACGCGGACCGCCGGCCGGGCGCGCTTCCTGCGCGTCGACGGGATCCCGCTGCACGTCCGCGTCGAGGGCGGCGGCCCGGTCTGCCTGCTCTCCGGCGGCCTCGGCAGCAGCTGGTTCGACTGGGACCTGGTCGTCCCCTTCCTCGCCCCGTACCGCACCGTGGTCCGCTTCGACCGGCCCGGCTACGGGCTGAGCGCCCCCGAGCCCGCCACCGGGCGGCCCGCCCCGACGGCGGCCGGCGAGGCCGGACGCATCCGGGCGGTGCTGGACGGCCTGGGGCTGCGGGAGCCGTGCACGGTGGTCGGGCACTCGCTCGCGGGCTTCCACGTGGAGGCCTTCGCCCGGCTGCACCCCGAGCGGGCCGCCGGGCTGGTGCTGGTGGACGGCAGTGTGGAGGCGGCGGCCCGGCCGTACCCGGCGCCCGGCGCGCGCGACCTCGCGGCCCGGGCGGTGGCCGGCGCCGCCACCGCCCTCGCCGTGCCCTACCTGCTGGGCCCGTCCGTCCGCCGGGCCACGGCCCGGCTGTCCACCGTCCGCCGTGAGGACCTCGCCCCGGCGCCGCTGGTGCGGCACTGCTACCGCACCGGGCGGGCCCTGCGCGCGCTGCTGCGGGAGAACGGCCGCTACCTCGACACGGCCGCCGAGCTGGAGGGGCTGCGGAGCACCCGGCCGCTGGCGGAGGACCTGCCGATCACCGTGCTGGCCGCCGACGACGGCTGCCGGACCCGCCGCACCGAGGAGTGGCTGGCGCGGCAGCGGGAGCTGGCGGCGCTGCTGGGGGCGGACTTCCGCATCACCGCCCCGGCCGGGCACCTGGTGATGTTCGACCGCCCGGACGCGGTGGCCTCGGCCGTGCTCGACACCCGCTGAGCGGTCGGCCGGGCAGGCGCCCGCCCGGCCGGGTCGGCGCAGAACGGCAGCGGGGCGGCGGGAGGTCGGCGGCAGGTCCCCGGCCGGCGGCCGGGTGCCGGAGGAGTCCGGGGGAGAGGGTCCACCGGGGCCGGAAACGCCTCAGGCCGCCCACCGGAGTGGACGGCCTGAGACCTTGCCATGTGCGCCGCCAGGGACTCGAACCCCGGACCCGCTGATTAAGAGTCAGCTGCTCTAACCAACTGAGCTAGCGGCGCCTGCTGACGTCGAAGACTTTACACGGCGCCGACCGGATTCACCGAATCGTGTTCGAGTGATCACCCTGTGTAGTTTTCTTGGGGGTTCGGGTGGTGGCAGGCCGCACTGTGGTCCGCCCCCGGCGCGCCCTCGACCAGGGCCGGCCGTTCCCGCTCGCAGCGGGCCCGGTCCGCCGGGGACGTCAGCCCGGCGTAGCGCGGGCAGCGGGTGCGGAAGACGCAGCCGGTGCGGCGCTCGGTGGGCGGGGGAGGGTCGCCGGCCAGCAGGACGCGGTCGCGGGCGCGTTCGGCGGCGGGGTCGGGGAGCGGGACGGCCGAGAGCAGGGCGCGGGTGTACGGGTGGCGGGGGCGGTCGAAGACGGCGGCCACCTCGCCCTGCTCGACCGTCCGGCCGAGGTACATCACGCTGACCCGGTCGGCGAGGTGCCGGATCACCGAGAGGTCGTGCGAGACGAACAGGTAGGACAGGCCCAGCTCGGCCTTGAGCGCCTGGAGCAGGTTGAGCACGCCGGCCTGGATGGAGACGTCCAGCGCGGAGACCGGTTCGTCCAGCACCAGCAGGCCGGGCCGGACGGCGAGCGCCCGGGCGATGGAGACGCGCTGGCGCTGGCCGCCGGAGAACTGGTGCGGGTAGCGGACGGCGTGCTCCGGGTCGAGGCCGACCTGGCGCAGCAGCTCGGGCACCCGGCGGGCGATCTCCTCGCGCGGGGTGCGCTGGGCGAGCAGCGGTTCGGCGACGATGTCGCCGATCGGCATCCGGGGGTCCAGGCTGGCCATCGGGTCCTGGAAGACGATCTGCACCCGGGCGCGGAGCCGGTGGGCCTCGGCCCGGGTGAGGGCGGCGGTGTCCCGGCCGAACAGTTCGATCCGGCCGGTCTCCGGGGCGCCGAGCCGCAGCAGTTCGAACAGGGTGGTGGACTTGCCGGAGCCGGACTCGCCGACCAGGCCGAGGGTCTCGCCCTCCCGCAGGTCCAGGTCGACGCCGTCCACCGCGTACACCTCGCCGACCTTGCGCTTGAACACGGTGCCCTTGAGCAGGGGAAACGTTTTTCCGAGGCCGCTCACCGACAGCACCTGCGTCCGGGCGGAGCGGTCGCCGGGGCCGACGGCGGTGGAGGGCAGCTCCGGGACGGGATAGACCTCGGCCGGCGCGGGCCGCCGCTCGGCGAGTTCCGCCGACCGCACGCACGCCGACAGGTGGCCGTCCGCCCCCTCCAGGGTGGGCTCGGCCGTGGCGCAGCGCTCCTGCGCCAGCGGGCAACGCGCCGCGAACGGGCAGCCCGGGGGCAGTTCGGCCATCGGCGCCGGGGTGCCGGGGATCGGCACGAGCGGACCGCCGCGCCCGTCCAGCCGGGGCAGCGCGCCGATCAGGCCGAGCGAGTAGGGGTGGCGGGGGGCCGCGAACAGTTCGTCGACCCCGGCCGTCTCGACCACCCGTCCGGCGTACATCACCGCGACCCGGTCGGCCGTTCCGGCGATCACCCCGAGGTCGTGGCTGACCAGGACGAGGGCCGCGCCGGTCTCCTGCCGGGCGGTGCGCAGCACGTCCAGCACCTGGGCCTGGATGGTGACGTCGAGCGCGGTGGTGGGCTCGTCGGCGAGCAGGATGTCGGGTTCGTTGGCGACCGCCATGGCGATCATCGCGCGTTGGCGCATGCCGCCGGAGAACTCGTGCGGGAAGCTGTCCAGGGCCCGGTCGGGCGCCGGGATGCCGACCAGGTCGAGGAGTTCGGCGGCCCGGCGGCGCGCGGCGGCCTTGTCCACCCGCTGGTGGATGCGGACCGCCTCGGCGATCTGGTCGCCGATCCGGTAGACCGGGGTGAAGGCGGAGAGCGGGTCCTGGAAGACCATGGCGATCCGGCGGCCGCGGATCGCGGCGAGCTCCCGGCCCGGCAGCCCGACCAGTTCCCGTCCGTCCAGCCGCACCGAGCCGCTGACGCTCGCCGTGCCGGGCAGCAGCCCGAGCACGGACAGCGCGGTGACGGATTTGCCGGAGCCGGACTCGCCGACGATGCCGAGGGTTTCGCCGCGCCGCAGGGTGAGGTCCACCCCGCGGACGGCGGGGACCGGGCCGTCGGGCCCGGCGAAGTCCACCCGCAGGTCCCGGACGGCGAGCAGCGGGGTTTCGACGGTGGCGGTCACGGGTGCTTCCTACGGCCGGCGGAACGACGGGTACGGGGCGAACGGCGGGGCGCGGCCCCGGAGGTGGGGTCGAGTGCGTCGCGCAGCCCGTCCCCGATCAGGTTGACGGCGAGGACGAACAGCACCAGCAGGGCGGCGGCGAAGTAGAACAGCCAGGGGAACACCGGGGCCTCACCGGTTCCGGCGGCGAGCAGGGTGCCGAGCGAGACGTCCGGCGGCTTGACCCCGAAGCCGAAGTAGGAGAGCGCGGTCTCGCTCATCACGGCGCCGCCGACCGCGATGGTGGCGTCGATGATGAGGAAGGAGGCGACGTTCGGCAGGATGTGCCGGCTGATGATCCGCAGCGGCCGCACCCCCATGAAGCGGGCGGCGCGGACGAATTCGCGCTCGCGCAGCGAGATGGTCATCGAGCGGACCACCCGGGCGGTGATCATCCAGTTGAACAGGGCGAGCAGCAGGACGAAGGCGATCCAGCCGGCGCCCTTCAGCCGGGCCGAGACGATGGTGATGATCAGGAAGGCGGGGAAGACCAGCAGCAGGTCCACCAGGAACATCAGCGCCCGGTCCGCCCAGCCGCCGAAGTAGCCGGCGCAGGCGCCGACCACGGAGGCCAGCACGGTGGAGAACAGCGCCACCAGCAGGCCGATGACCAGCGACTTCTGCAGGCCGCGGACGGTCTGCGCGAAGACGTCCTGACCGACCCCGTTGGTGCCGAACCAGTGCTCGGCGGAGGGGGGTTGGTGCAGTGCGGAGAAGTCGGGAGTGGCGTAGTCCCAGGACGTGAGGTACGGGCCGCCGAAGGCGAGCAGGAACAGCAGCAGGACGACGACGGTCCCGGCGACGGCACCGCGGGCGGCGAGCAGCCGGTTGAGCACGAGCCGTCCGCGACCGGTGGTCCGGGGGCCGGTGGCCGGGGCGGAGGGATCGGCGACGGTGGTGGTCATCTCAGGTCACCTCCGGTCAGGACCGCACGCGCGGGTCGAGGGCGGCGTGCAGGGTGTCGGCGAGGAAGCCGGAGGCGAGGACGACGACGGCGGTGAACAGGTTGACGGCCACCACGGAGTTGACGTCCTGTTCGTTGATCGACTGGATCAGCCACTCGCCCATGCCGTGCCAGCCGAAGATCGTCTCGGTGAAGATCGCGCCGGTGAAGATGCCCAGGAAGCTGTAGGCGAACATGGTCGACATCGGGATCACCGCGGTGCGCAGTCCGTGCTTGAGCAGCGCCCGGCCGCGGGTCAGACCCTTGGCCTCGGCGGTGCGCAGGTAGTCCGAGCCGAGCACGTCGAGCATGGTGCCGCGCTGGTAGCGGCTGTACGTGGCGAGGCCGCCGAGAGCCAGCGAGATCGTGGGCAGCAGCAGGTGCAGCGCCCAGTCGGCGAGGTGGGTGCCGAGGCCGCCGGTGAGCCCGGGGGTCTCGTAGCCGGTGAACGGGATCACCTCGTGGCCGACCGCGTCCTTGGCGATGATCGCGCCGTTCTTGAGGAACAACGCGACCAGGAAGACCGGGGTGGAGAGCAGCACGAAGGACAGCACGGTGAGCAGCCGGTCGGAGACCCGGTACTGGCGCACCGCGCTCCAGGCCCCGGCCGCGACGCCCAGGACCATGCCGAGCAGGCTGCCGATCAGCAGCAGGCGCAGCGAGACCCGGACCCGGCGGCCGAAGTCGTCGGTGACCGGGGTGTCGTGGATGGTCCGGCCGAGGTCGCCGTGGAGCAGCCCGCCGGCCCAGTGGCCGAAGCGCTCGACGACCGGGGTGCGGTCGTTCAGGTTGAGCGCGGTGAGCTGGCGTTCGACCGATTCGGCGGCCGGGCGGGGGACCTTGGCGTCGAAGTAGGTGCGCGGCTGCAGGGCGGTCGCGGAGATCGCGTACGCCAGGAAGACGGCGGCGATCAGCAGTACCGCGTAGTAGCCCAGGCGTTTCGCCAGGTAGCGGAGCATCAACGGCCGCCCGCTGCGGTGCGGGTGGGGCCGACGCGTCTGGTGGGCATCGGTTGGCCTTCGGTCCGGGCCCGTTCGGGCGTCAGTCGGGTGGTCTGGCAAGGGAGTTGGGAAAGCGCAGGTCAGAGTGAAGCACCGGGGCACTGAGCTGGTGTTGCGTCCGTGTTGCCGTGTGTGACTTTTGGATCAGACGTGCGCTCGTCCCCCTGGTGGTCGGTCTGATCCGCTGTTACGTTCTGCTCGCTCGATGCCGAATTGGCTGCCCACGCTCAAGCCTCGTCACACCTCGCGCGCCCCACATCCCGTCATCGATCCCAGGGGACCCTCATGGACGCTTCCACCACGGCCGGCCGTCTCGGCCGGGCGGCCGCCCTCGCCGTCGCCGTCGCGCTCGCGGTCACCGCGTGCACCTCGGGCGGGGGTGGCTCCGTCGACGGCGCGGCCAAGAGCGAGCCGCCGGGACAGGGCTCCAACGACCTCAACCCCAAGCCGCTGGACCAGATCAAGGACGGCGGCGAGGTGCGCTTCCCGCTGTACCAGTGGATCACCCAGTGGAATCCGCTGCAGGTGGACGGCTACTACGGTTCCGCGGTCTCGATCATGCGCAACCTGGAGCCTTCGCTCTTCACCACGGACGCCGCCGGCACCTTCCTGCCCGACCCGGACTACCTGGTGGACGCCAAGGTCACCTCGACCTCGCCGCAGGTGGTCACCTACAAGCTCAACCCCAAGGCCAAGTGGTCGGACGGCAAGCCGCTGAGCTACCTGGACTTCAAGGCCGACTGGCAGGCCGCGAGCGGCAAGGACCCGGCGTACAACCTCTCCGACCCGTCCGGCTACGAGCAGATCTCCGCGGTCGAGCAGGGCGCCGACCCGGGCGAGGTCAAGGTCACCTTCGCCGAGCCGTACGCCGACTGGCAGAACCTGTTCCGCCCGCTGATGCCGGCGGCCGGCATCTCCACCCCGGACGACTTCAACAAGGGCTGGGTGGAGAAGATCCCGATCACCGCGGGCGCGCTGAAGGTCGGCACGGCGGACAAGACCGCGCAGACCCTGACCCTCGTCCCGGACCCGGCCTGGTGGGGCACCAGGGCCAAGGTCGACAAGGTGACCTTCCGGGTGATGTCCCAGGCGGCGACGACCCAGGCGTACCTCAACAACGAGATCGACTACGCCGCGGCCGGCACCGCCACCGCGTACGGGCAGCTCAAGAGCGCCAAGGACACCGTGATCCGGGCCGCCAGCCCGTGGGACGAGGTGCACATCTCCTTCGGCGGCACCGGCGCGCTGGAGGACCGGAAGGTCCGCCAGGCGCTCGGCAGGGCGCTGGACCGCTCGGCGCTGATCAAGATCGCCAACAACGGGGTGCCGGTGGAGTTCAAGCCGCTCGGCAACCACATCTTCATGCCCAACCAGACCGGATACCAGGACACCTCCGGCGACTGGGCGAAGTTCGACCCGGCCGCGGCCAAGAAGCTGCTGGACGAGGCGGGCTGGAAGGAGTCCGGCGGCCAGCCGCGGACCAAGGACGGCCGGCCGCTGGAACTGCACTGGGTGCTCAACGACTCCACGCCGCAGGCCCAGATCGACCTGGCCACCGCGGCGGTGGCGATGTGGCAGGCGGTCGGGGTCAAGGTCAGCCTGGACAAGGTGGCGGCCAACGACTTCTTCACCAAGTACGTGAACCCGGGCAAGTTCGAGATCGCGAGCTGGCGCAACACCGACTCCTTCCCGCTGTCCAAGAGCCTGACCAACTTCCGGCTGCCGGTGGGCGACAACAGCTTCAGCAACCCCTCGCGCCTGGGCAGCCAGGAGATCGACGACCTGCTGAAGAAGGCGGCCGGGACGGTCGACCCGCAGGAGGCGGCGAAGCTCTACAACCAGGCGGACGCGAAGATCTGGGAACTCGGCCACACCGTCGAGCTCTACCAGCGGCCGGAGGTGGTGGCGACCCGCAAGGGCCTGGCCAACTACGGGGCCTTCGGCCTGGCGGGGGAGGACTACAGCAGGGTCGGCTGGGAGAAGTAGCCGCCGCCGGGACGAGGCGGGCCGCACGGCAGGCGCTGGCGAGCAGCGCGGTGATCACGAGGCCGGTGGCGCGGACGCGGGAGGATCGGCTCTGCCGCCCCCGCTGTCCCGCCACCCGCCTTGACCTTCCGCGTTGCCCGCAGGCCGCCCGTGTCATGGGGCCCGGCAGGGCCCGGGCTCTTCCAACCGGGGAAGAATCTAGCGGCGCGCCGGTCGCCCGCGGGGCAGCGCGCGGGGCGCGCCCGGAAACCCGCCGCGCTGTCACCCGGTTCGCGCACCGGAGCGTCAACTGGGGCTGACGGTAAGGAAAAAAGGGACATTCAGGGCCATCGTGACCGGGGCGCGCGGGGTTCTCGCTACGCGCCCGAGCGTGCACACCTGCCCAGCCCGAGCGTGCACACTGCCCTGCCCGAGCGTGCACACCTGCCGCGCCGGTGCGTGCACCGGGCCGGAGGCGCTGCCAGGATGCGCGGGACGACCCCCCTCCCGACTCCCGGAGCAGCTCCGATGGTCAGTGACCCCGCAGCCGCGGCACCCCCCGGCCACCCCGTCGACCCGCCGCCGGTGCGCCGGATGGTCCCGCGCGACCGGCACGAGCCGCACCGGGTCGCCACCCCGCTGGAGCTCTTCTTCGACCTCTGCTTCGTGGTCGCGGTGGGCCAGGCCGGGCGCGAACTGGCCCACTCCCTGGCGGCCGGGCACTACGGCGAGGGTCTGCACGGCTACACGCTGACCTTCTTCGCGATCTGGTGGGCCTGGATGAACTTCACCTGGTTCGCCTCCGCGTACGACGTCGACGACGTGCCGTACCGGGTCACCACGCTGGTGCAGATCGCCGGGGTGCTGATCCTCGCCGCCGGGGTGCCGCGGCTGTTCGCCACCCAGGACCTGACGCTGTCGATCGTCGGCTACGTGGTGATGCGCCTGGCGATGGTCACCCAGTGGCTGCGCGCCGCCGCCGGCGAACAGGGCCTGGCGCGCCGGGTCGCGCTGGGCTACGCGGCGGGGATCACGCTCTGCCAGGTCGGCTGGGTGGTGGTGCTGTTCCTGCCGCCCGGTGTCCGGTCGTACGTCATCCCGGTCGGGGTGCTGTGCGAGCTGGCCGTGCCGGTGATCGCCGAGCTGCGGATGCGGACCTCCTGGCACCCGCACCACATCGCCGAGCGGTACGGGCTGTTCACCCTGATCGTGCTCGGCGAGACGGTGGCGGCCGCGACCGTCGCGGTGCAGTCGGCGGTGGACGAGCACGAGAGCCCGGGGCGGCTGGTGCCGGTCGCGGTCGGCGGGCTGCTGATCTGCTTCTCGGCCTGGTGGATCTACTTCGCCCGGTCCGTCCACGAGCACCTGCGGTCCAACCGGCAGGCACTGGTCTGGGGGTACGGGCACTACCTGGTGTTCGGCTCGGCGGCGGCGATCGGCACCGGGCTGGAGGTCGCGGTGGAGTCGGCGGTGCACAAGGCGCACATCTCGGAGACCGCCGCCACCGCGACGGTCACCGTGCCCACCGCGCTCTATCTGTTCACGGTCTGGTTGCTGCACTCCCGGCACACCAAGCGGGGCGCGGTGGCCCAGGCGGTGGCGCCGACGGGGGCCGTGCTGGTGCTGGCCTGCACCGCGCTCGGCGGCTCCGGGGTGCTCGCGGCGGGCCTGGTCTGCGCGCTGATGGTCGCGGTGGGCGTGCTGATCCACGGCCGGGAGAGCAAGCGGGCGGGTGTTGGCGGCGCGGGTGTCGGCGGGCCGGGTGTCGGCGGTGCGGGCGCCGGCGGGGTGGGCGCCCGCTAGCCGACCCGCTCCAGCAGCACCGGCTCGTGCCGGGCCAGCCAGTCCAGGTAGGCGGGGTTGACCTTGGCCAGATCCAGGTAGGCGGCCCGCAGTTCGCCGTACAGCGCGTCCAGCGCGGGCGGGCTGAGCACGCACGGACGCCAGGTGAACAGCAGCCGGACGGCCAGCGGGTCCCCGTGCACCGGGCGGACCACCGTGCCGGGCCCGGGCAGCGAGGTCGGCTGGCAGGGGCGGACGGCCTCGCCGGAGGCGACCAGCTCGGCGGCGGTGGCGTTGTCCCGTACCTGTACCACCCGGGGGTTGAGCCCGGCCTCGCTGAACACCCGGCGCATCGCCGCGTACTCGTGGTCGGCGGTCGGGTCGACCATCCAGGTGTCCTCGGCGAGGTCGGCCAGGTGGACGACCGGCCGGGCGGCGGCCGGGTGCCCGGCCGCGAGCGCGACGAACTGCGGCTCCCGGGCCATCAGCACCCGCTGCTCGGCGTCCGGCGGCACCCGCAGCGGGAAGCCCTCGCTCTCGTACACGAAGGCCACGTCCAGCTGGTCGGCGGCGACCATCCGCAGCAGCGCGCTGGCCGAGACGTCCACGTGGATGGTGGTGTCGGTGTCCGGCAGCCGCTCGTGCACCCGGCGCAGCCAGGCCGCGACCGCCCGGCTGCCGACGCTGCCGATCCGCAGCCGTCGCTGCCGGCCGGGCCCGGCCGCGTCCCGGGCCTCCTGGCGGGCGGCGGTCACCAGGGCGGCCATCTCGGTGATCACCGGCCGGGCCCGGGAGAGCACCGAGTGACCGAGCGCGGTCGGTCTGCTGCCGGTCTGCTCGCGGGTGAACAGGGTGCCGCCGATGGCCCGTTCGATCCGGTGCAGCTGGGTGGTGAGGGAGGGCTGGGTCATGCCGAGCTGGAGCGCGGCCTTGCGGAGGCTGCCGCTGTCGGCGATCGCGCACAGCACCCGGAGGTGTCTCACGTCGAGCTCCACGTCCGGAGCATAGACGCCGCCGCACTGCCTCGCCAAGGACATGACAGGCATTCAAGGGCATGCCGAAGGGCCGGTCCGCGGACCGACCGGCGGACCGACCGGCGCGGCGCGCGGCGGACCCGGCCGCTATGCGGCCGAGCTATCGCCGGTTGGCATCATCCGCGAGGGCCCCGGGCGGGTCGAAGCTCGGGGACAGCAACCCGCCCCGGTCACCGCCGGGGACGGCCCCCACCGTGCACCGCCCCCGGGCCCGGCCCCCACCGGCCCCGGTGCGGCGGCGCACCGCGAAACCGGAGCCCCCGCATGAAGCGATCCGTGCTGTCCGCCGCCCTGGGCCTGGCCCTCGCGGCCGGCCTCGCGACCCTGCCCGCCACCGTGGCCGCCGCGGCCCCGGCCGCCCCGGCCGCCGTCCAGGGCTACACCCCCTCGACGTACGCCGGCTCGGCCGCGGAGACCGCGGACAACCAGGCCTTCTTCCACGCCGTGATGGCCTCGGCCAAGGCCCGGCAGGCCGCGAACCCGTGGCTGCTGACCGTCACCGTCACCTACGACACCGCGAACGCGCCCTCCTTCACCGGCCAGATATCCCAGGCCGCGCAGATCTGGAACAGCTCGGTGCGCAACGTGCGGCTCCAGGAGACCGGCGGCAGCGGCGACTTCTCGTACTACGAGGGCAGCGACAGCCGCGGCTCCTACGCCAGCACCGACGGCCACGGCCACGGCTACGTCTTCCTCGACTACCAGCAGAACCAGGAGTACAGCTCGCTCCGCGTCACGGCGCACGAGACCGGCCACGTGCTCGGCCTGCCCGACGACTACTCCGGCCCGTGCAGCGAGCTGATGTCGGGCGGCGGCCCCGGCCCGTCCTGCACCAACCCGTACCCCGACGGCAACGAGCGCGGCCAGGTCGACTCCCTCTGGGAGAACGGACTCGCGGCGCGGAACTGACCCGGCCCGCAGGCGGGTTCGGAGCGGCGGGGGGCCCCCCCCGGCGCCGGGGGGGCCCCCCCCCCCCCCGCGGGCGCGCGGCGGGCGGGCGGGGGGGGGGCGCCCGCGGCCGCCGCCCGCCCCCCCCCCCCCCCCCCCCCCCCCCCCCCCCGCCGGCGCGCCCGG
>NZ_JBHXEM010000006.1:97943-142544 GCF_042724755.1 Kitasatospora sp. NPDC127067
GACCCGGCCCGCTGGCGGGTTCGGAGGGGCGGCCCGCCCGGCCGGAATCGGGCGGCCCGCCGCACCGGGTACTTCCCCGGACGGGAGCCTAGTCGCCGCCGGAACGGAATGCCAGGGGAACGATTGAGTCAAGGCCAGGAAAAGACAACTCAATTCATCCCCATCACAGGGGTATTGGACGGTGCTATCGCGGGTTGGCATCATCCGCGCACGCACCGGGTTGCCCGAAGCTCTGGGGACACCACCCGTTGACCAGGTGTTCCCCCGGGCCGGCCCCCAACCGGCCACGTCACCTCAGGAATCGGAGCCCCCACATGAAGCGATCCGTGCTGTCCGCCACCCTCGGCCTCGCCCTCGCGGCCGGCCTCGCCGTCCTGCCCACCACGGCCGCCGCCGCGGCCCCGGCCGCCCCGGCCGTGCAGGGCTACACCGCCTCGACGTACGCCGGCTCGGCCGCGGAGGCCGCGAACAACCAGGCCTTCTTCCAGGCCGTGATGGCCTCCGCCAAGGCCAAGCAGGCCGCCAACCCCGGCCTGGCGACCGTCACCGTCACCTACGACGCCAGCTCCGCCCCGTCCTTCCGCAACCAGATATCCCAGGCTGCGCAGATCTGGAACGGTTCGGTCGCCAACGTCCAGCTGCGGTCCGGCTCGGCCGCCGACTTCCGCTACTACGAGGGCAACGACAGCCGCGGCTCCTACGCCAGCACCGACGGCCACGGGCGCGGCTACGTCTTCCTCGACTACCAGCAGAACCAGCAGTACAGCTCGGTGCGCGTGGTGGCGCACGAGACCGGGCACGTGCTCGGCCTGCCGGACCACTACTCCGGTCCGTGCAGCGAGCTGATGTCGGGCGGCGGCCCCGGCACCTCCTGCACCAACCCGTACCCGAACAGCGCCGAGCGCACCCGCGTCAACTCGCTCTGGGTGCGCGGCTGACCCGAGCGGTGAACGCCCCGGACCGGCCGCGCCGAGGCGGCCGGTCCGGGGCACCTCCGTGTCGGGGAGGCGTCGGGCCGTCGCTGCCGGGCGTCGCCGGGTGCCGGGTGCCGGGTGTCGTCGGAACCGGTGTCGTCGCTGCCGGGTGTCGTCGGAACCGGTGTCGTCGCTGCCGGGCGTTGTCGGTGCCGCGTGCGAGCATGCGGGCGAGACCCCTCCGCCCCCGACCGCCAGGAGCCACCGCCATGTCCCGTGCCGTCCCCGACCGGCTCGCCGACCTCCCGTACGCCGAGCTGCTGCGCCCGCACACCGGGCCGCTGCGCAGCGACGAGCGGTACGACACCGCGCACTTCGACGGGGGCGAGCACACCGACGAGTCGGGTGCCGGGGCGGCCTTCCTGGAGTGCGCCTTCACCGGTGTCGCGCTCAGCGGGGTCAAGCTGCGCCAGGCCCGGTTCAACGAGGTGTGGGTGCAGGCCGGCCGCTGGGTCGCCTGCGACCTGAGCGACTCCGAGTGGCAGGACAGCTCCTTCGTGGGCGGGGTGCTCGCCGGGGTCGCCGGGTACGGCTCGGCGCTGCGCCGGGTGGTGTTCCGGGGCTGCAAGCTGGAGGCGGTCAACCTGCGCTCGGCGGTCCTGCGGGACGTCGTGTTCGAGGACTGCCTGCTGCGCGACGTGGACTTCGGCGGGGCGAAGCTGACCGGGGTGTCCTTCCCCGGCTCGACCCTGGAGGAGGTCCGGTTGCGCGGCGCGACGCTGAGCCGGACGGACCTGCGCGGCGCCGTCCGGCTCGGCCTGGCCGACGGCCATCAGGGGCTGCGCGGCGCGGTCATCAGCTCCCCCCAACTGATGGAGCTGGCACCGCAGTTCGCCCACGCACTGGGGATCGAGGTCAAGGACCGCTGAGCACCCGGCCCCCTTCGCCCGTTCAGCCGGGCGTCGCTCGGTGACGCCCCGACGAACAGTCCGCCAATCCTGCCGCACGCATCTGGTGGGCCGCTTCGCGCGCGGTGGAGACTGCTGCGCGATCGAGTGAGCTCCGACTTGTGTGCACAACATCGCCAGCGAAGGGACGGGCCGGGCTGATGGCCGAGTTGAGTCGTAGGAAGTTCGTCACGCTGTCCGGTGCCGCCGCGGCGGGCCTCGCGGTGGCCGGCACCGGTGCCGCCGCGGGGGCCGCCCCGGGCGGCACGGCCGCGACCGCCGCCACCACCGCGCTCGGCACGACCGGCACCATCACCGACGCCCAGCACGTGGTGATCCTGATGCAGGAGAACCGCAGCTTCGACCACTACTTCGGCACGCTGCGCGGCGTGCGCGGCTTCGCCGACCGCAGCGCGATCCAGATATCCGGCGGCTACAGCGTCTTCAACCAGCCCAACGGCCTGTTCGGCCGCCAGTACCCGTGGCAGTTCAGCCAGACCAAGCCGGCCGGCGGCGCCGACCCCGAGCGCCTCGCCCAGTGCAACGGGGACCTCAGCCACGGCTGGTCCGACCAGCACAAGGCCTGGAACGGCGGAAAGCTGGACTCCTGGGTCGCCGCCAAGGGCAACGTCCGCACGCTCGGCTTCCTGACCCGCCAGGACATCCCGTTCCACTACGCGCTGGCCGAGAACTGGACCATCTGCGACGCCTACCACTGCTCCGTGCTGAGCGCGACCGGCCCCAACCGCACCTACCACTGGTCCGGACAGATCGACCCGTCCGGCGCCGCGGGCGGCCCGGCCTACGACGGCGGCGACGAGAAGGGCCTGCGCTGGCAGACCTACGCCGAGGCGCTGGAGACGGCCGGCGTCAGCTGGAAGGTCTACCAGAACGCCGCCGACAACTACGGCGACAACGCCCTGGCGTACTTCACCAACTTCACCGGCGCCCCGGCCGGCAGCCCGCTGGCGGTCAAGGGCATGGGCTCGGTGCCCAAGGTCACCGGGAGGACCCCGGACGACATCGCCGCCGCGATCAAGGCCGACGTGCTGGCCGGCACCCTCCCGCAGGTCTCCTGGATCGTCGCCGACCAGGCCTCCTCCGAGCACCCGTACGCCACCCCGGCCGACGGCGCGCACTTCGTCCACATGGTGATCGACGCGCTCAACGCCGACCCGAACGTCTTCAACTCCACCGTGCTGTTCCTCAACTACGACGAGAACGACGGCTTCTTCGACCACGTCCCGCCGCCGGCCGCCCCGGCCGGCACCCCGGGCGAGTTCTACAACGGCACCAACATCGGCCTCGGCTTCCGTGTCCCGCTGATCGCCGTCTCGCCGTGGACCCGCGGCGGCTGGGTCAACTCCGAGACCTTCGACCACACCTCGGTGCTGCGCTTCCTGGAGGTCTGGACGGCCGCCCTCGGCAAGCCCGCCGCCTGCCCCAACATCAGCGACTGGCGCCGCCGCGTCTGCGGCGACCTGACCAGCGTGTTCGACTTCGCCCACCCGGTGTACGGCCTGCCCGCGCTGCCCGACACCTCGCAGACCATCGGCCTGTCCGCCTGCGGCCCGCTGCCCAACCCGGCCCCGGTGAACAACCAGCTGCCGGTGCAGGAGTCCGGCACCCGGCCCGCGCGCGCCCTGCCGTACCAGCCGAACGCCAACCTGGACCACTGGGACGCCGACGCCGGCGGCGTCATGCACGTCTGGGTGAAGATGACCAACGACGGCGCCGCCGGGGCCTCCCACTTCGCCGCCTACGCCAACGCCTACCGCAGCGGCGGCCCCTGGCAGTACACCGTCGACTCCGGCAGCCCCGTCACCGACTTCTTCAACTGCGGCACCAACGGCTTCGGCAACGGCAAGTACGACCTGACCGTCGTCGGCCCGAACCGCTTCCTGCGCCGCTTCACCGGCGACCTCACCAAGGCGGGCAGGAACGCGGCCGTCACCGCCTCGTACGCGGTCGAGCCGGGGACGGGGAAGCTCGCGCTCCGGTTCGAGCTGGCCAACTCCGGCAGCACGGCGGTGACCTTCACCATCGCCTCGAACAACTACCGGACGGACGGCCCCTGGACGTACCAGGTCCCGGCCGGCGGCAGCGTCGGCGACTTCTTCAACGCGGTCGCGTACAACAACGGCTGGTACGACTTCACCGTCACGGTGGACGCCGACAGCAGCTGGTCCCAGCGCTTCACCGGCCACCTGGAGACGGGGGCGGCGAGCGTCACCGGCTGACGGCCGAACGCACCGGGCGCGGCACGCGAACGCCGCCGGGCGGCGTCGTCCGAGGACGGCGCCGCCCGGCGGTCCGGTCCCCGCTGCTCAGTTCCCGCGGGCGTAGCCGGAGTCGACGATCCGCTTCGCGCCCTCGGCGTAGTAGCCCGGGTCCTCGGGAAGGTCGGTGGCCAGGCCGTCGACGTACCGGTTGTACATGCAGAACGCGGCGGCGATCAGCACGGTGTCGTGGATCTCGGTGTCACCGGCACCGGCCGCGCGGGCGGCCGCCACCGCCTCCTTCGAAACCGGCGCGGCCTGCTTCTGCACCTCCGCCGCGATCCGCAGCAGGGCCCGCATCCGCTCGGTGAGCGGCGCGGCCGAGGGATCGGTCAGGGCCGCCTTCACCAGGTCCTCGCCGCCGTCCAACTGCGCCGCGGCGAAGGCGCTGTGGGAGCCCTCGCAGAAGCGGGTGCCGTTGAGCCGGGAGACGTAGGCGGCGACCAGCTCGCGCTCGCCCCGGCTCATCGGGGCCGGGTCCCGCAGCAGCGCGTTGGCGAGCATCCCCAGCGGGGCCGCGGTGTCCGGGCGCAGCGCCAGCAGCCCGCTGATTCCCGGCTGTCCGTTGTCGATGGTGATGTGCGGCACGGGGCAACTCCCTTGTCCGGGACGGTCGGAGGACGCTCCATCGTCGCGGGTGCCGCGCCCTCGCGCCAACTCCGAGATTGCCCCGGCCCCGGCGGGAGCCGCCCGACCGGTCCGGCCGCTCAGACGAACGGGCCCCGGGGGAACCACGGGTCACGGACCTCGCGGGGGCCGTCCGGGGTGAGCAGGGTGAGGCTGTGGGCGCCGGAGGCGTACTCGGCCAGCTGGACCGAGCCGTGCCGGGTCTCCAGCTCGGCCTGCACGGGGACCGGCAGCTTGGTCAGCGCCCGCCGCAGCTGCAGGGCGTCGCGCCGGCTGATCGGCTGCGGGCAGCGCAGCACCAGCCGCAGCGGGCTGAGCGGTCCGCTCACCGGCACCCCGCTGCCCAGCTCGTAGCCGACCGCGCCGATCGGGCCCCAGGGCAGCCGGTGGTCCGCCACCAGCCGGCCGACCTCCGGCAGCAGGGCCAGCGCCGGGATGCCGGCCAGCCGTTCGGGGGCCAGCCGTTCGCGCCGTTCGACCAGCTGCTCGGGCCGCAGCGTCCGGGCCACCGCCGCCCAGGGGGCCAGTGCGTCCATCCGCTGTCCGGGGCGCGGGCCGCGCACGGTGACCGGGAACCACAGTTCGGGCGCCGCCTCCGGGTCCCGGGTGCAGCGCTGCGGGTGCGGGAGGTCCACCGGGCTGCCGACCACGGCGGGTGCCCGGCCGACCGTCACCCAGGGGTGCGCCCGCAGCACCGCCCGCGCCCACGGCGGCAGCTCGCCGCCGGCGAGGGGCCGCAGCGAGCTGGGGCACTGCATCAGCAGCAGGTCGTGCGCGCCGGGCAGCCGGCCGTCCAGCGCGGCCAGCGGGCCGACCCGCCGGCGCGGTCCGTCGTGCGGGTCCTCGGCGGTGCGCCGGGCGTGGCTTCCGGGATGTGCGACGGTCACAGCGGGCTCCAGAGGGTGGCGTCGATTTCGCCGACGGCCCCAATCTGCGCCCGGCCGAGGGCCCGCGGCTACGGTCCTTGGGCGCGTCCACCAGGGACCAAAGGCTCAAGGTGCGCCCGTGGGCACCCGGTGTGAGAGTGGGGGCAGCCCGGTCTTCCGGCCTCCCGTCCACCCCGTTTGGAGGAGTCATGGGCATCTTCGACAGGTTGTTCCACCGGCCGCAGCACGAGTCCACCGGGCAGGAGGCCGCCCAGCGCGCCGCCCTCGCCCACGACGAGGCCGCCGACGCGTACGGCAACGACGTCGAGCGGACCCGGGAGCAGCAGGAACGGCTCGCCCAGGAGGAGGACGACCGGCGCGCCGCCGAGAACATGACCGCCGAGGGCGACCCCTGGGGCTGAGCCCGGGGATCACCCCGTACGCGGCGGCAGCGGCGGTCGCCGCAGGTCCGGCCGGGGCGTGGACTCCGGCGGGGGCGCCGCGGCGGGCGCGTCCTCCAGCAGCTCCAGGGCCAGCTGGACGGCCGCGACCAGCTCCGGATGGCGCCCCCGGGCCCAGTCGCGCGGGGTGCGCAGCACGTGCACGTCGGGCTCGACGCCCCGGTTCTCCACCGACCAGCCCAGCCCGCCGCCGAACCAGGAGGCGTTCTTCGGCACCGAGATCTGGGTGCCGTCGCCGAGGGTGTGGCGCCCGCTCATCCCGACCACCCCGCCCCAGGTGCGGGTGCCGATCACCGGGCCGAGCCCGAGCAGCTTGATCGCCGCGATGATCACGTCGCCGTCCGAGCTGGTGGCCTCGTCGGCCAGTGCCACCAGCGGTCCGCGCGGTGCGTGCCGGGGCCAGCGCACCGGTCGGCGGTCCCGGCTGAAGTCCCAGGCCAGGACGTGCCGGGAGAGTTTCTCCAGCACCAGTTCGGAGACGTTGCCGCCGGCGTTGCCGCGGACGTCCAGGACCAGCGCGGGCTTGTCCAGCTCGCGCCGCAGGTCCCGGTTGAACTGCGCCCAGCCGGAGCCGCCGAGGTCCGGGATGTGCAGGTAGCCGCACCGCCCGTCGCTGAACTCCCGCACCAGGGCGCGTCGTCTGGTCACCCAGTCCTGGTAGCGGATGGGCCGCTCGTCGGTCAGCGGGGTGATCACGATCCGCCGCACCGGGCCGTCCGGGCCGCTGCGCAGGGCCAGTTCGAGCGTGCTGCCGCCGGTGCCGGCCAGCAGCGGCAGCGGTCCGCGCAGCGGGTCCACCGGGCGGCCGCCGATCTCCAGGAACTCGTCGCCGTCCCGGACGCCCTGGGCGGCCAGTGGGGCGCGGGCGCGCGGGTCGGAGGTCTCGCCGGGCAGCACCCGGTCGACCAGCCAGCGGCCGTCGGGGGCGTGGCGGGCGTTGGCGCCGAGCAGGCCGAGCGGCTGCTGGGCGAGCGTGGGGCCCTCGGCGCGCCGGGACGGGGTGACGTAGGCGTGCGAGGTGCCGAGTTCGCCGAGGAGTTCGCGCAGCAGGTCGGCGAAGTCGTCGGGGGAGCAGATCCGGTCCAGCAGCGGCTCGTACTGGGCGACCAGCGCGGGCCAGTCCAGGCCGGACATCCGCTCGTCCCAGAACTGGTCCCGGACGATCCGGGCCGCCTCGTGGTAGGCCTGGCGCCATTCGGCGGCCGGGTGCACGGTGTGGGTGATCCGGCGCAGGTCGACGGTGGTCCCGGCGGAGGGGGCGCCGACCGGGATCACCCGCAGCGTCCCGGCCGAGTAGACCGCGATCGAGCCGCCGTCCCCGGAGACCGCGTAGCCGTCCAGCTTGTCGACCACGGTGCTGCGGGTGCCCCGGGCCAGGTCGAAGTGCTCCAGCGAGGGGCGGCCCGAGGTGTCCTCCGGGCTGGCGAAGGTCTGGCCGAGGGTGCCGGAGATCGGCCAGCGCAGCCAGACCAGGCCGCCGCGCACCGCGTCGGTGGCCGAGTACTTGGAGGCGATCACCGGGAACTGGAGCAGCCGCTCGCCGATGCCGTCCGGGTCGACCCGGACGGTGCCGTCGCCGTCGTGGTGCGGGGTGCCGTCCTCGGCCGGGGCGGAGAACGGCGAGGGGGTGTCGGCGGCGAGCGGGACGAGGTACGGGCGGCAGCCGAGCGGGAAGGAGAGGTCGCCGGTGTGCACGTCGTGGACCGGGTCGAAGCCGCGCCAGGACAGGAAGGCCAGGTAGCGGCCGTCCCGGGTGAACACCGGCTGCTCGTCCTCGAACCGGCCGTCGGTGACGTCGGTGGTCGAGGAGGGCGCGTCGGTGCGGGTGAGCCGGATGCGGCGCAGTGAACGCCCGGCGACCGGCTCGGACCAGGCGATCCAGTGCGAGTCGGGGGAGAAGCGGGCGCTGGAGACCGGCCCGTAGCCGGAGGCGGCCAGTTCGCGCACCTCGCCGTCGGCGGCGCGGACCAGCAGCAGTCGTCCGTCCGAGGTGGTGGCGGCGAGCCGGCTGCCGTCGGGGGAGGCGGTGAGCTCCAGGACGCGGCCGATCCGTCCGGCGGCGAGCACCCGGTGGTGGTGCTTCCGCGGCCCGGTGTGGCCGGGCGGTTCGGCGTGGCCGGGCAGCGGCATCACCTCGATCGCGTCGGCGCCCTCGGCGTCGGTGATCCAGGCCGCCTCGCCGGTGTGTCCGAGCACCACCGGCAGCCGGGTGCGCACTCCGGGGGTGTCGGCGAGCGCGCGGGCCGGGCCGTCCTTGTGGGTGAGCCAGTACTGGCTGCCGCGCACGGTGATCACCCCGGCCCGGCCGGTCTGGTCGCAGGCGAGGTCCTTGACCTGGCTCGCGGCGCCGACCTGGTACGGGCGGCGGCCGGCCCGGGCGCCGCCGAGCGGGACGCGCAGCCGGTGCGGGGCGGGGGCGTCCAGGCCGTCCAGCAGCCAGAGGTCGCCGGCGTGCTGGTAGACAATCCGGGTGCCGTCGGTGGCGGCCTCGCGGGCGTAGTAGGAGGCGTGGTCGGTGTGGCGGCGCAGGTCGGTGCCGTCGGGGCGGCAGGAGTAGAGGTTGCCGATGCCCTCGTGGTCGGAGAGGAAGGCGACCCGGCCGGCGACCGGCATGGGGGCGGCGAGGTGACCGGTGTGCTCGGGCAGGATCCGCTCGCCGTCCACCCAGAGCCGGCCGGTGGCGCCGCCCCGGTAGCGCTTCCAGGCGGCGGGCGCGTGCGGGGCGGCGCCGGTGAGCAGCACGGTCCGTTCGTGGCTCATCTGGGCGTCGCCGACCGGCCCCCAGGGCATCCGGCGGCCGGGGGAGCCGTCCGGCGGCAGGGCGTGCGCCCAGGTGTAGTGGCCGAAGGGCTCGTGGTAGGAGGTGACGGCCAGGATCTCGCCGTCCGGCAGCCAGCCGCGCACCCGGGTGTCCTGGCTGCCCCAGAAGCTGAGCCGGCTCGCCTGGCCGCCGTCGACCGGGGCGGTCCACACCTCGGGGGTGAGGCCGAGCCAGCTGGTCCAGGCGAGGGTGGTGCCGTCGGGGGAGATGCGGGGGTCGCTGACCCGGGTGCGGTCGCAGCCGACCCGCCAGGCCCGGCCGGTGCCGGCGCCGTCGGCGTCCAGCGGGGCGATCCAGACGTCGTCCTCGGCGGTGAAGGTGAGCAGGCCGTCGTGCAGGTGGGGGTGGCGGAGGTAGCCGGGCGGGGTCACCCCTCCATCCTTCGACGGGGTGTCACCCCCGGCAACCGGAGAAGCCGGGAACCGGTCTGGACCATTGACACCGCCCGGTCGAATCCACTTCAGTGGTCTAGTCCAACTTGGGTGCCAGGCCGGGCCGTTCCCCCCACTGGCGCGTGCTCCGGCGTGCCCTCGGACGTCCCCCACGACCGCGCCATCGCAGGAGCGCCCGCATGCGCAGAACACCCGTCCCCGGAACCCCGGCCACGAGCCGCCGCGCGGCCGTCGCCGCCGGTACCGCCTCCGCCGTCGCCGCAGCCGCCCTGGTCGGCGCCACACTGGGCCTGGCCCCCGCCGCCTCGGCCGGCGAGTTCCTGGCCAACGGCGGCTTCGAGTCCGGCTCGCTCGGCCCCTGGAGCTGCACCGGCAACTCCGGCAGCGTCGTCACCGGCCCGGTGCACGGCGGCAGCCGCGCGCTCGCCGCGGCCGCCACGGCCGGCGACACCGCCCAGTGCGGCCAGACCGTCACCGTCGCCCCGAACACCACCTACACGCTCAGCGCCTTCGTCAACGGCTCGTACGTCTACCTGGGCGTGGACGGCGGCGGCCCGAGCACCTGGACGCCCGGCACCGGCGGCGCGTACCAGAAGCTCAGCCTCAGCTTCACCACCGGCGCGAGCCAGACCAGCGCCACCGTCTACACCCACGGCTGGTACGGCCAGGGCACCTACTACGCGGACGACATCTCGCTGGACGGCCCGGGCGCGCCCAGCCCGACGCCCACGCCGACACCCACCGCGACCGCCTCGCCGACCGCGACCCCGACCCCGACCGGGACGCCGACGGGCACCCCGACCGGAACGCCCACCGGGACCCCGACCGGGACCCCCACGGGCACGCCCACCAGCCCGCCCGCCGGCAGCCACACCCTGGTCGGCTACCTGCACGCGAGCTTCGCCAACGGCGCCGGCTACACCCGGATGGCCGACGTCCCGAACTCCTGGGACTTCATCAACCTCTCCTTCGGCGAGCCCACCTCCGTCACCTCCGGCGACATCCGCTTCAACCGCTGCCCGGCCACCGAGTGCCCGGGCGTCGAGTCGGACGACGAGTTCAAGGCCGCCATCGCCGCCAAGCGGGCCCAGGGCAAGAAGGTGCTGATCTCGATCGGCGGCCAGAACGGCCAGGTCCAGCTGACCAGCACCGCCGCCCGGGACACCTTCGTCAGCTCCGTCTCGGCGATCATCGACAAGTGGGGCCTGGACGGCCTGGACATCGACTTCGAGGGCCACTCGCTCTCCCTCAACACCGGTGACACCGACTTCAAGAACCCGACCAGCCCGGTCATCGTCAACCTGATCTCCGCGCTGAAGACCCTCAAGGCCAAGTACGGCCCGGGCTTCGTGCTGACCATGGCGCCGGAGACCTTCTTCGTCCAACTCGGCTACCAGTACTACGGATCGGGCCCCTGGGGCGGCCAGGACCCGCGGGCCGGGGCGTACCTGCCGGTCATCCACGCGCTGCGCGACGACCTCACCCTGCTGCACGTCCAGGACTACAACTCCGGCTCCGTCATGGGCCTGGACAACCAGTACCACTCGATGGGCGGCGCCGACTTCCACGTCGCGATGACCGACATGCTGCTCAAGGGCTTCCCGGTGGCCGGCAACACCAGCAACGTGTTCCCGGCGCTGCCCGCCTCCAAGGTCGCCATCGGCATGCCGGCCACCACCAACGCGGGCAACGGCTACGTCGCCCCGGCCGAGGTGAACAAGGCGCTCGACTGCCTGACCAAGCTGGCCAACTGCGGGACGTACGTGCCGCGTTCGGGCGCGCAGCCGAACCTGCGCGGGCTGATGACCTGGTCGATCAACTGGGACCGGTTCGGCGGCCAGGAGTTCTCCAAGAACTTCAACGGCTACTTCGGGCGCTGACCCGGACGCTCCGGTTATTCGGACGTTCCGCGGGCCGGACGCCCCGCGAGCCGACGGCCCTGGGGGCCATGCTTGAACCTGACACCGGTGTGAGGTCCGAGCATGGTCCCCATGGCGACCACACAGCTCACAACCCCGGTACCCCGCAAGCCCTTTCCCCTGTCCGCCCTGCTCGCCCTGGCCACCGCCGTCTTCGTCACCGGGCTCACCGAGAACCTGCCCGCCGGCGTGCTGCCCGGGATGAGCGAGGCGCTCGGGGTCGGCGAGTCCGCGGCCGGGCAGACCGTCACCGTCTACGCGATCGGTTCCGCCGTCACCGCGATCCCGCTCAGTGCGGCCACCGCCGGCTGGGGCCGCAAGCGGCTGCTGCTCTCCGCGATGGCGGGCTTCGCGGTCGCCAACACCGTCACCGCGGTCTCCACCAGCTACCCGCTCACGCTGGCCGCCCGCTTCCTCGCGGGCGTCGCGGCCGGCCTGGCCTGGGCCCTGCTCGCGGGGTACGCGCGCCGGCTGGTGCCGGTCGAGCAGCAGGGCCGGGCCATGGCGGTGGCGATGGCGGGCGTGCCGGTCGCGCTGTCGCTGGGAGTGCCGGTCGGCACCTTCCTGGGGCAGGTGCTCGCCTGGTGGGTGCCCTTCCTGGCCATGACGGCACTGGCGGTCGGCGTGATCGCCTGGATCGCGGCGCTGCTGCCGGACCAGCCAGGGCAGCCGGCCGGTGAGCGGGCACCGGTCCGCGAGGCGCTCGCCGTGCCCGGCGTGCGGCCGGTGCTCACCGTGACGGTGCTCTTCGTGCTCGCGCACACCATCCTGTTCACCTACATCGCGCCCTTCCTGGAGCGGGCCGGCCTCGGCGGCGCCACCGGCACCGTGCTGCTGGTCTTCGGGCTGGCCTCGCTGGCGAGCGTCTGGCTGATCGGCGCGCACATCCACCGCCGGCTGCGGCAGCTGACGATCGGCGCCGCGCTGCTGGTCGCGCTGACGGCGGCCGTCCTCGCGGTGCGGTCCGGCAGCGCGCCGCCGGTGTACGTCGCGGCGCTGTTCTGGGGCCTGGGCTGGGGCGGCGTCCCGACCCTGCTCCAGACCGCGCTCGGCGACGCGGGCGGGGAGCGGGCGGACGCCGCCCAGGCCGTCCTGGTGACCCTGTGGAACGCCGCGATGGCGGGCGGCGGCGTGATCGGCGGCCTGGTCCTGAGCGGCCTGGGCACCGGCGCCCTGCCCTGGACGGTGCTCGCGCTGATGCTCCCCGTCCTCGCCGTGGCCACCGCCGCCCGCCGCCACGCCTTCCCGCCCCGGCGGGGCGCGGCCGCCGGCTCTAGCGCACCATCAGCCGGTTGACCGCCTCGACCACCTCGGGGGACGCCTTCGCCAGGGAGCCCGACGCGTACGGCGGCTGCGGGTCGTACTCGATCAGCAGCTGGATCGCCTGCGCGGTCGTGTCCCCGCTGATCACGCCGGCCAGCGTCAGGGCGAGGTCGATCCCGGCCGAGACCCCGGCGGCGACGGCGTACTTGCCGTCGATGACGACCCGCTCCGTCCCGGTCGGCTCCGCCCCGTAGCGGGGCAGCCGGTCCAGGACGCCCCAGTGGCTGGTGGCCCGGCGGCCCTTGAGCAGCCCGGCGGCGCCCAGGATCAGCGAGCCGGTGCAGACCGAGGTGGTCCAGGTGGTGGTCGCGTCCACCCGGCGCACCCAGTCGAGCACGGCCCGGTCCGTCAGCTGGGCCTCGGTCCCGGGCCCGCCGGGCACCAGCAGCAGGTCGGCCGAGTCCACCTCGTCCAGGGCGGCGTCCGCGACGAGCGCCAGGCTGCCGAGGTCGTTGCGCACCGGCCCCCGTTCGGCGGCGGTGAACACCACCTCGGCGCCGGGGATCCGGGACAGCACCTCGTACGGGCCGACCGCGTCCAGGGTGGTGAACTCGGGGTAGAGCAGGATGGCGATGCGCATCAGTGACCTCCGGTGGGTTCGGGTCGGAAGCGGCGTCGGTACTCGGCGGGCGGGGCGGCCAGGGCCCGGACGAAGGCGCGCCGCATCGCCTCCGGGGTGCCGTAGCCGCAGGAGCGCGCGATCTCCTCGATGCCGTCGTCGGAGTCCTCCAGCAGCCGCCGGGCGGCCTCCAGCCGGACCCCGTCCACGTACCGGCCGGGGGTCACCCCAACCTCGGCGGCGAAGGCCCGGGCGAAGTGCCGCGGCGACAGCGCCGACCGGCCGGCCAGCGCCTCGACCGAGAGGTCGGCCTCCGGGTGCTCGACGATCCACCGCTGCACCTCGCGCAGCGGCCGCCGGGCCGCCACCTGGGCGGCCAGCTGGGTGCTGAACTGGGCCTGGTTGCCCGGCCGGCGCAGGAAGACCACCAGGTGGCGGGCGACCAGCAGGGCCGTTTCGCGCCCGAGGTCCTCCTCCACCAGGGCCAGCGCCAGGTCGATCCCGGCGGTGACCCCGGCCGAGGTGGCGATCCGCCCGTCCCGGACGTGGATCGGGTCCGGGTCCACCTCGACGTCCGGGAACCGCCGGGCCAGTTCCTCGCCGTAGGCCCAGTGGGTGGTCGCCCGGCGTCCGGCCAGCAGCCCGGCCTCGGCGAGCAGGAAGGCGCCGGTGCACACCGACACCACCCGCTCGGCCCGTCCGGCCAGCTCCCGGATCCGTGCCACCAGGGCCGGGTCCGGGCGCTCGGTGTCCATCCCGCCGGGAACCAGCAGGGTGTGCACCGCCCCGACCTCGGCCAGGTCCGCGTCCGGCAGCAGCCGCAGTCCGCTGTGGCTGCGCACCGGACCGCCGCCGGGGGAGGCGGTGGTCACCCGGTAGGCCGGGGGCTGCCCGGACGCCCGGCCCGCCCCCGCGAACACCTCCAGGGGGCCGGTCACATCGAGGCTCTGCACGCCCTCGAAGAGGACGATGACCACGCTGCGCGCTCTCATACGGCCAGCCTCCCAACGGGGAGCGGTGGCAGCAATGACCTGCTTCCCACCTTTCCTGCCATCCGGAGAGTGCCGGGGGGCATGTGGGCGGCGTGGGAACGGAGGGGCGCGCGGGAGGCGGGCGCACGGAAGGGCGTACGCCGAAACGCCGGAAGGCCCTTCGCTCTCGCGAAGGGCCTTCCGGCTGTCTGTGCGCCGCCAGGGACTCGAACCCCGGACCCGCTGATTAAGAGTCAGCTGCTCTAACCAACTGAGCTAGCGGCGCCTGCTGACGTGGAGAACATTACCTGGTCAGCAGCCGAAACTCACAATCGGCCCGGGGTGGGGAGCCGGACGCGCTCACATGGTGAGCACCACCTTGCCCCGGACGTGCCCGGCGCCGACCAGCTTGTGGGCCTGGGCGACCCGCTCGATCGGGAACGACTCCGCGACCTCCAGCCGCAGCCCGCCGGCCTCCCAGAGCTCGACCAGTTCGGCCAGCCTCCCGGCCGTCCGCTCGCCCCGCAGCCCCCGGACGCCCAGCCGCTCGGCGCCGGGGTAGTCGACCACGGTGCCGATCCGGGTCCGGTCGGCGACCAGTTCGACGGAGGCCTCCAGGGCGCCCCGCCCGGCGGCGTCGAAGGCCGCGGTCACCCCCTGCGGTGCCACCGCCCGGACCCGTTCGACCAGCCCCTCGCCGTAGGTGACCGGCACCGCGCCCAGCTCCCGCAGGTAGCCGTGGTTGCGCTCGCTCGCGGTGCCGATCACCGTGGCGCCCCAGGCCCGGGCCAGCTGGACGGCGACCGTGCCGACCCCGCCCGCGGCGCCGTGCACCAGCAGGGTGTCGCCGGGGCCGACGCCGAGCCCGGTGAGCGCCACGTGCGCGGTCTGGCCGGAGGCGGAGAGCGAGCCGGCCTGCTCCCACGGCATCCCGGCGGGCTTGGCCACCAGCCGGTCGGCGTCCACCGTGACCAGGTCGGCCTGGCCGCCCAGCACCCGGAAGCCCAGCACCTCGTCCCCGACCCGCCAGTGCCCGGCGTCCGGGCCGAGGGCGTCCACCACCCCGGCGAACTCGTTGCCGAGGACGAACGGCGGCTCGACCGCCAGCCCCGGCGGGCGGAACCCCTCGCGGATCGCGAGGTCCACCGGCTGCACGCCGGCGGCGTACACCCGTACCCGCACCTCGCCCGGCCCGGGCCGCGGGTCGGGCACCTCGGCGACCCGCAGGACCTCCGGACCGCCGTTCCCCGTCACGGTGACCGCTTTCATGCTGTTCCCGCCCCTTCTCGATCCCTCCGATGTCGACGATCATCCGACCTGAAGTGTGCTTGAGGTCAAGTCATTGTTCAGCGTGTCGACACCGATGGGCGCATTGTCAGATTTATCCTGGACGGCGCTCAGCCGTCCGTCGTCGAGAGGAACCTCCCCGTGGGCCAGCTGCCCCTGTTCTTCCTGGTGCTGCTCGCCTCCGTGGTGACCATGCCGCTCGGTCGGAGGATCGGCGTGCCGCAACCGGTGCTGATGACCCTGCTCGGCATCGTCATGGCGCTGGTCCCGCAGATCCCGGACGTCACCATCGAGCCCGAGCTGATCCTGCCCCTGGTCCTGCCGCCGCTGATCTTCGCGGTGGCCCGGCGCTCCTCGGTGCGCCACTTCAAGGCCAACGCCCGCTCGATCCTGCTGCTGGCGGTCGCCCTGGTGGCGGTCACCACGGTCGCCGTGGCCGGCACCGTGCACTGGCTGCTGCCCACCCTGCCGCTGGCCGCCGCCATCGCGGTCGGCGCGCTGGTCTCCCCGCCCGACCCGGTCGCCGCCGTCGCGGTGGCCGGGAGCGTCGGGCTGCCCCGCCGCCTGGTGGCGATCCTGGAGAGCGAGGGGCTGTTCAACGACGTCACCGCGATCGTCATCTACTCGCTGTCCATCGAGGCCATGGTCAGCGGCGACTTCTCGGCCGGCGGCGCGGTGCTGCGCTTCGTGCTGTCCGCGGTGCTGGCCGTGGTGGTCGGCGTCGCGCTCGGCTGGGTCAACACCAGGCTCGCCGAGCGCCTGGACGACCCGACCCAGCAGGTCGCGCTCAACCTGCTGGTGCCCTTCGCCGCCTACACCCTGGCCGAGGAGATCCACGGCTCCGGCGTGCTCGCCGTCGTGGTCTGCGCGCTCTACCTCGCCGAGCGGGCCTCCGACGCGGACGCCGTCTCCTACCGGCTGGTCGGCAACGCCTTCTGGGAGGTGGTCGAGATCCTGATCACCGGCGTCGCCTTCGGCCTGATCGGCCTGGAGCTGGCCACCGTGCTCAAGGAGGCCGGCCGCGGCTGGACCGGATTCCTCGGCGACGCCGCCGTGGTCATCGCCGTGGTCGTCCTGGTCCGGCTGCTCTGGCTGCTGCCGGCCGGCTGGCTGTCGAAGAAGCTGCGCTCCGGCGACGACGAGGACACGCCGTTCAGCTGGAAGGAGAGCGTGATCCTCTGGTGGTCCGGCATGCGCGGGGTGGCCACCGTCGCCCTGGCGCTCGCCATCCCGCTCACCCTGCACTCCGGCGAGAACTTCCCCGAGCGCGGCCGGCTGGTCTTCATCGCCTTCAGCGTGGTGCTCTTCACCCTGCTGGTGCAGGGCCTCACCCTGCCCTGGCTGGCCAAGCGGTTCGAGCTGGACATCGACCAGGACAAGCACGAGCAGGCCGTGCGCCAGCTCTGGTGGCGGGCCGCCAAGGCCGGGCTCAGCCGGCTCGGCGAGCTGGAGGAGCAGGACCGGCTGCCCGCCGAGGTCGCCGACCGCCTGCGGGACCGTCAGCACGACCGGCTGGCCCGGCTCTGCCCGGAGAACTACGCCGAGGAGGAGGCCGCCGAGGCCAAGCTGCGGATGGCCCAGTGGCGCGCCGCCCGGGACGTCGAGCAGGAGATGATCGCCGCCTCCCGCCGCGAGATGCTCGCCGCCCGCAGTGAGCTCGGCGCCGATCCGGAGCTGGTCGACCAGGTGCTGCGCGGACTCGACCTGCGCTCCGAGCGGAAATGACGGGGCGTCCGCTCCCCGCGGGCGCACCGCCCGCGCCCGCGGGGCGGAATGTGCGCGACCGGCCCCGGGGTTGCATAGGCTGAACCCGGGCAGGCCGTCAACGGAGTCGGCGCACCACCAGTACCCGCACGACCTCGGCGAACCCTCACGCCTGGCCCTGCCGGTTTCTGCACCCAGATGAATCGAGGACCCACCGATGTCGGAGACCCGCGCCGACGCCCGCACCCCGCTGGACCGGACCCCGCAGTGGGCCGCCCTGGCCAAGCACCGGGCCGAGCTGGGCGACACCCACCTGCGTGAGCTGTTCGCCGCCGACCCCGAGCGCGGCCGCCGCCACACCCTCCGGGTCGGCGACCTGCACGTGGACTACGCCAAGCACCTGGTCACCGACGAGACGCTGGAGCTGCTGCGCGAGCTGGCCGCCGCCACCGGTGTCGCCGAGCTGCGGGACGCCATGTTCCGCGGCGAGAAGATCAACAACACCGAGCACCGCGCCGTCCTGCACACCGCGCTGCGCGCCCCGCGCGGCGCCGTGATCGAGGTCGACGGCGAGAACGTGGTGCCCGAGGTGCACGCCGTCCTCGACAAGATGGCCGCCTTCGCCGACCGGGTCCGCAGCGGCGAGTGGAAGGGCCACACCGGCAAGCCGATCCGCGCCGTCGTCAACATCGGCATCGGCGGCTCCGACCTCGGCCCGGCGATGGCCTACGAGGTGCTCCGCTCCTACGCCAAGCGCGACCTCGACGTCCGCTTCGTCTCCAACGTCGACGGCGCCGACCTGCACGAGGCGGTCCGCGACCTCGACCCGGCCGAGACGCTGTTCATCGTCGCCTCGAAGACCTTCACCACCATCGAGACCATCACCAACGCGGTCTCCGCCCGCGACTGGCTGCTCACCGGGCTGCGCGCCGACACCGACGCGGTGGCCAAGCACTTCGTCGCGCTGTCCACCAACGCCCGGGGCGTGCAGGACTTCGGCATCGACACCGCCAACATGTTCGAGTTCTGGGACTGGGTGGGCGGCCGCTACTCCTACGACTCGGCGATCGGCCTGTCGCTGATGATCGCCATCGGCCCGGACGCCTTCCGCGAGATGCTGGACGGCTTCCACCTGGTCGACGAGCACTTCCGCACCGCCCCGCCCGAGCAGAACGTCCCGCTGCTGCTCGGCCTGCTCGGCGTCTGGTACGGCGCGTTCTTCGACGCCCAGGCGCACGCGGTGCTGCCCTACTCGCACTACCTGTCCAAGTTCACCGCCTACCTCCAGCAGCTGGACATGGAGTCCAACGGCAAGTCGGTGACCCGCGACGGCACCCCGGTGGACTGGCAGACCGGTCCGGTGGTCTGGGGCACCCCCGGCACCAACGGCCAGCACGCCTACTACCAGCTGCTGCACCAGGGCACCAAGGTCATCCCGGCCGACTTCATCGGCTTCGCCAAGCCGGTCGCCGACCTGCCCCCCGGCCTGGTCGCCCAGCACGACCTGCTGCTGGCCAACTTCTTCGCCCAGACCCAGGCGCTGGCCTTCGGCAGGACCCCGGAGGAGGTCGCGGCCGAGGGCGTGCCCGCCGAGCTCGTCCCGCACAAGACCTTCAAGGGCAACCACCCGACCACCACCGTCCTGGCCGGCGAGCTGACCCCCTCGGTGCTCGGCCAGCTGGTCGCGCTCTACGAGCACAAGGTGTTCGTCCAGGGCGCGATCTGGAACATCGACTCCTTCGACCAGTGGGGCGTCGAGCTGGGCAAGGTGCTCGCCAAGCGGATCGAGCCGGTGCTGCTCACCGGCGAGGGCGCCGAGCAGCTGGACAGCTCCACCGCCGAGCTGGTCGCCCGCTACCGCGCGCTGCGCGGCCGCTGAGCCCGGGTCGGGCCGTCCGCTCCGGCGGGCGGCCCGGTCGCCCGGGACCTCGGGCCTTTGGGTTTCGGGCCTTTGGGTTTTCAGGCCTTCGGGCCGGAAACGACGGAAGGCCCTTCGCTCTCGCGAAGGGCCTTCCGTCTGTCTGTGCGCCGCCAGGGACTCGAACCCCGGACCCGCTGATTAAGAGTCAGCTGCTCTAACCAACTGAGCTAGCGGCGCCTGCTGACAGAGAAGACTCTAGCAGCGCCGTGCGGCCGAGCCAAAATCGAATACCGGCCGCCCCGCGTTCACCCTCCGGTCACGACGGGCGCCCCGGCGGGAACCGGCTCGCGCGCCGCCCGCACGCAGGCCCAGAGCACCATCGCGGCGCCGGGCAGCCGGGGACTGCGCTGTTCGGGTGCGACGATCCACCGGCCGGCGCCCTGCCCGGGGGAGTCCGGGCTGTTCACCATCCGCTGCAGGGGCGGCACGGTCACCGCGTCGCCCCTGCCGTGGCACAGCAGCGGCGGCACGTCCCGGGCCCACTCCTCCCAGGCCAGCAGCCGGCGCAGCCGGGGCGCGGCGCCCGGCTGGACGAACAGCAGCATCCGCCCCCGGTGGACGGCCACCGGCCCGCAGCCCGGTCCGGAGGCCCACAGCTCGTCCAGCACCCGGCGGCCGAACAGTGCCGGCATGCTGATCACGTCGAAGGCGCGCCCGCAGGGCAGCACCGACGGCGCCCAGGGGCGGCTCTCCCACAGGGCGCGCATGCTGCGCGGGTACTCGCTGGCGGAGGCGAGCCAGGCCTCCCCGGCCGCGCCGACGTACTCCACCGACGGGTGCATCACCGACGGGTATGTCGCCGACGGGTACGTCACCGACTGCTGCGTCACCGACTGCTGTGTCCAGATCTCCACGGGGAGCAGCCTGCGCGGCGCCCGCCCGTGCCGGGACGGAAAGCACGGTTCGCCGGACAGCGCGGCGGGGGACGGCGTACCCTTCCCCGCCGCGCATATGCCAGCGGCCCGTGTCCGGCGGACGGGCGCGGGGCTCAGTCCTCGTGCCGGCGCGGCTGGAGCAGGGTGCGGCCGTACTCGATCATCTTGGCGGCGTAGTCCGGGGTCCAGTCCGCCCGCCGGGCGACCTCGGCGTCGGACAGCGCGTCGAACCGGCGCGGGTCGGCGAGTTGCGCGGCGGCGACCGCCTGGAAGTCCGTGGCCCGCTCGGCGGCGGCCCGGAAGGCCAGGGCCAGTTCCGTGGAGCGGCGCAGCAGCTCCGCCGGGTCCTCGATCGACTCCAGGTCGAAGAATCGTTCCGGCTCGGGTTCGGCGGACTGCGGCTCGAACAGCAGCTGCACCGGACGCAGGCGCCTGGTGGGCTCGGACGACTCTGGGGAGTCGGGCATGGACGGACACCTCCGGGTCTCGGGTGGGGGTGGAAGGAATCTGCTCCGGGCTGCGCCGCCCGGTCGTGGCCGCCGTCCATTGTCTCGCGGCGGTGGCCGGTAGCGGAACGGTGCGCACGCGAGCGCTATTCCCCGGCTCGCGCCGGGCGTGCGCCTCCCGCGCCGCGCTTCCGGATCGCATGCGAACCGGTTGTCCCGGTGTACCCGGTCGTCCGACCGAGCTGGAGGGAACCCCCATGCGTGTGAGAAGAGGCCCCGCGGCCCTCGCCCTGTCCGTCCTGTCCCTGCCGGGCGCGCTGTTCGCGGCCGCCGCCGTCGCCCCGCCCGCCGCGGCCGCCGAGACGGCCCTGGTGGTCACCGGGGAGCCGAGCGGCGCGGACGGGGTCTCGACGGCGACCTGCCCGTCCGGTACCCACCTGACCGGCGGCGGCTACCGGCTCCAGCCGGACGCGGACGGCCCGGTGCGCGCCACCGGCCCCACCGCCGACGGGCGCGGGTGGAGCGCACAGACGGAGCGGGGCCCGGTGGTGGCGTTCGCGGTCTGCGAGACCGAGGACTGACACCGGCGGCTACCTCAGGCGGACCCGGTGACCGCCCAGGTGGTGCAGCACCTGGTGGTTGGCCTCCCAGCCGTCCGGAAAGGTCACCGGCACGCCCAGCTGCACCGGCTCGGTCGCGGGGTGCTCGTCCAGCAGCTCGGCGATCCCGGCCCGGGCCACCACGATGCAGGCGTGCCGGTGCCGGGAGGCGAGCACGCAGAGCCGGCCGGTCTCCAGGTGGAAGGCGGTCGCGTCGGGGCGCCCGGAGAGCGGGTGCAGCACCACGGTGACGTCGTACTCGCGGCCCTGGAGGCGGTTGGCGGTGTCCACCGTGACGGCCGGACCGGCCGCGCCGTCCACCGGCACGCCCGCCTTGAGCAGCGCCGCGCGCACGGCCGCCGCCTGGTCCCGGTGGGCGGTGCCGACCGCGACCCGGTCCGCGGTGAGCGGGGTCTCGCCCTGCTCGGAGTGGGCGGTCAGCCCCCGCTCCAGCAGCCGGCGGACGGTGGCCGCGACGGCCGCCACGGCCTGCGGGTCGGTCCGTACGGTGTGCCGGGCGGGCAGCTCCAGCAGGGCCCAGCCGTGCTCGGCGGCCCGGTCGATCACCGCGTCCAGGGCCGAGCCGTCCGGGCGCACGGAGGCCGTCAGCCGGCGGTCGTCCGGGCCGGTGCCGGAACGGAACGGCGTGTACGGGTAGAAGGCCCGCGAGATCAGCGGCGCGGCGCTGGCGGGCAGCCGCCAGGAGACCGGCAGCCGGTGCGGCTCGATCTCCGGGTTGTGCGCCAGCATGGTGACCACCGCGCTGCCGGACGGGTCGTACGACAGCCCGGCCCACTGCTCGGTGCCGACCACGGTGAACGGGTCCAGCTGGCCCGGGTCGCCGACGAACAGCGCCCGCTCGAACAGCCGGGCCACCGCGAGCAGGGCGTCCGAGCGCATCTGGTACGCCTCGTCGACGATCGCGTGCCGCCACGGGGCCTCGGCCCGCACCCACTGCCACTTGGCCGCGGTGGAGATCACCACGTCGTGCTCGACCAGGTCGGCGACTTTGTCGGAGGGCGTCACGTTGGCGTGCTTCAGCACCTCCGGGCCGGGCCGGGAGTCCGCGGCGTGCAGTCGGCCGATCGTCAGCTCCGGTGCCTTCCCGGCCAGCCGGCCGACCAGGTCGTCCACCTGGCCGTTGGTCTGGGCGACGATCATCAGCCGCTCGCCGGCCTCGACCAGCTCGCGCGCGGCCCGCACCACGAGCGTCGACTTCCCGGCGCCGGGCGGGGAGTCCACCACCACGCCGCGCGGGGCGCCGGCCGGCGGCCGGACGGTGGCCGCCAGGATCCGGGCCACCGCGGCGTCGGCGGCCTCGCCCGGGGCCTGCTCGGGGGTCATCGGACGGCTCACTCCCACTCCTCGGAGACGGACGGGGCGGACGGGGCGGGTACGGGCGCGGCGCCGGGCGGGCCGCCGTGGGTCCAGGGGGTGTCGTCCGGCTCGGGCAGCGGCGCGGACTGGCGCACCGTCAGCTCGAACAGGGTGAAGGTGACCGACTCGCCGGGCTCGGGCAGGCTGCCCGGCTCCGGCTCCTTCCGGCGGCCCATGCCGGAGAGCACCCGCAGGGTGAGGGTGCCCCCGGCGGTGTCCACCGCGACGATCTCCGCCTTCTGCGCGGACGCGCCGTGCACGCGGTGCACCTCGCGGCCGAGGTCCGCGTGCGGACGGTCGGCGGTGCGCAGGGTGACCAGCGGGCGCGGCTTGGGGGAGCGGCCGGTGGTGTCCCAGTCCGGCACCACCTCCGTGACCACGCCGCTGAACGCCTCGCCGGCCAGCCGGTGCTCGGCCATCGCCAGCGGGTCGTCCAGCGCCTCCTGGACGTCGAGCCGGGCCTGCTCGCGCTCGCGCTGGGCGAGCTTGCGGGCCGCGGTGACGGCGTCGTCCTGCCGGGGCTGCGGCGGCTCGCCGGCCGCCAGCCGGTCCCGGTGGCCGGTGTAGGACCAGCGGTCGCCGGTCCAGCGCTCCTCCAGGTGACCGGCCGGCGGCAGGGTCCGCAGCAGGTCCAGGCCCTGCCAGACGTCCCGCCAGGTGGGCAGCAGGACGGTCGACAGCGCCTCCTCCAGCGCCGTCACCGCGGCCCGCACGGCCGCCCGGGCGCGTGCGGCGGCGGCCTCGTCGCGCTGCTCGGTGCTGTGCTGCAGGGCGCCCACCGCGGAGTCGTAGCGGGTGATCGCCGGGGCGAGCACGAACTCGTCGAAGCGGGGGTCGGTCGTCGGCCCGGCCGGCGGGTGCAGCAGCTGCCCCCGGTCGTCCCGGGCGGACTCGGCCAACTCGGCCGCCTGCGCGCCGGTCAGACCGGCCGGCGGGTGGTGCCAGGCGAGCCGGGCCGCCAGGTGCTGGTCCTCCAGGTGGCTCTGGCCGGTCGCCCAGTGCCGGGCCAGCAGGCCGGTCATCGGCAGCAGCAGCGAGGACCCGGGCACCTGGGCCCGGTCGGTGAGGTGGGTCAGCCAGCGGCCGAGCAGCGGCACCCGGACCGGCGCCGGGTACGGGCCCGGCTCCGCGTCCTCGGCGGTGCGGCGGAAACGGGTCGAGCGGCCGATCAGGGCGAGGTGGTGCACGCCCGCGCCGTTCGGCACGATCAGCTGCGGGGCGTCCGCGCACAGCTCGCGGAACACCTGGGTCTTCTCGCCGCTCTCCGGGTCCTTCTCGGAGCCCTCGATCTGCTCGACGTCCTCGGCGAAGGACTCCAGGTACGGCAGCAGGTCGGCCGCCAGCTCGGCCAGGAAGTCGAACCGCAGGGTGCGGTTGAGCGGCTGCGGCACCAGGTGCAGCCGGGGCGCGTCCCGGTCGGTGCCGAGCAGCACCGCGAGCGGCGCGCCGGACTCGCCGGCGGCGGTCAGCGGGACCAGCACCATCGGGCGGTCGGACAGGTGCCGGTGCCGGACGGTGGCCAGCGGCTCGGCCCGGCCGCTGCGGACGGCCTCCAGCCGGGCGAGGGTGGTGAGCAGACTCATGCGCCCGCCCCGCTTCGCCCGGCGGTGCTCTCGCGGCCCTCGGCCGGGGCCGCTCCCGCGTCGCGCCCGCTCATGCGACGGCCCCCGGGGCGCCGGCTCCGGCGGCCGTGGCTGCCGCGGCCGCCGCTCCCAGGGCCTCGGCGCGCAGTGCGGCCGCGTAGGCCAGGCGTTCGGCGGCGTCGTCCGCGCCGTCCAGGTCGTCGCCCTTGGTGCCGGCGGCGGCCAGCGCCCCGGACACCGTCCGGATGCTGCCCAGCTCGCCGCGCACGCCCCGGCCGAGCTGCTCGACCCGGTCGTCGCAGCGGGCCCGGGCACGGCAGTGGAAGCCGAGTTCGCAGGTGGAGAGGCAGTCCGGGCTGTACGCCGCGGGCACCGCCTCGACCGAGGCGGCCAGCTGCGCGGTGGTCCGGGCCGGCGCGCCGTCCTCGTCGGCGGCCAGGTCGAAGCCGGCGTCCGGCGGCAGCGCCTCCAGCAGCCGGCCGATGCCGGTCATCCGGCTCAGCTGGCGCCGGGTGGTGGCCAGTTCGCGGCGGACGTCCACGGCCACCGCGGTCGGCCGGTTGCCGAAGTCCTTCGGGCAGACCAGCAGCACGCTGGTGCGCGGGCTGCCCGCGAGCCGCTGCTCGGTGTACGGGTCCTCGGCGAGCGGCTGCCCGGCCGCCGCGGCGGCGGCCTGCTGGAGCGCCAGCACGTACACGGCGGCCTGCCGGGCGGCGGCGCCGACCTTGGCCGGGTCCGCGCTGCCGTCCAGCACCGGGAAGGACTTGATCTCGACCACGGTGCACCGCCCGCCGTGCACCACCAGGGCGTCCGGCTCCAGGTAGGCGGTGCTGCCGGCCACCGCCAGGCGCAGCATCGGGTGGTCGAGCAGCGTCCAGGCCTCCGGGTCGGCGGCGGCCCCGGCCAGTGCCTCGGCCGTCCGGTCGGCGCGTACGGCCGGGCCGGAGCGGTGCAGCAGGTCCGGCACCCGGAGCGGGGCCCGGTCGTCCGCCGGGAGGCCCAGGTGGTGGCGCAGCGGCTCCAGCAGCGGGGCGTAGCCGTCCGCCTTCAGCCGGGACTCGAAGATCACGCCGCGGGCGATGGCGAAGGGGGACTGGCCGAAGGGGGCGGGGCGGCCGAGCCGGGCCGCCAGCGCGGACTTGTCCACCCCGGCCGCGTCGAGCACGGCGCGGCGGTGGCAGCCCGGATTGGCGGCGAGCGCGGCGAGGGAGCGGGCGTTCAGACTGCGTTGCGGGGCCGGTCCGCGCAGCTCCGCGAGCCGCTGGGCGAGCGGCTCAGCGGGCCCGCCGGGCGGGACGTTCGTCGAGACGTTCATGGTGCGGCCCAGTGTCGCATCCGGGTCCGACAACGCGGTGCGGACCGGCCGTTGGACGACCGGGCGGCACGGCGGTCGACACGCCGGCCGGTGCACCGGCCGGCACCCGGGGCGGCCGTGGTCGGACCCCCGGCGGACCGCGCCGGCCGGCGTGCGGCCGCGCCCGCCGCCACGGCCCCGCGATCGTGGCCGCCGTCCGGGTGGGGGATCATGGAGCCCGGTGCTCAATGGTGAGACCGACCGTTGCCACCGCCCTGCTGTCGCTAGGAGCCCCCATGCCCGCCCGCATCGTGCTGGTCCGCCACGGCGAGACCGAGTGGTCCGCCACCGGCCGCCACACCGGCCGCACCGACATCCCGCTGACCGAGGAGGGCCGCGCGATGGCCCGTGCCCTCGGTGCCCGTCTCGCCAAGGCCCCCTGGAACGGGCTGCCGGACGCGCTCGTCCGCACCAGCCCGCTCGGCCGGGCGAAGGAGACCTGCGAGCTGGCCGGTTTCGGCGACCGCGCCGTGGAGCGCCCGGAGCTGATGGAGTGGGACTACGGCGCGTACGAGGGCCGCACCGGCGCGGACATCCGGGCCACCGACCACCCCGGCTGGCTGATCTGGCGCGACGGGGTGCCCGGCGGCGAGAAGCTCTCCGACGTGGCCGCCCGGGTGGACGCCTTCCTGGCCGGCCTCAACGAGGAGCACGGCGTCCCGGAGCCGGACACCACCGTGATGCACTGCGCCGACCGGGACGTGGTCCTGTTCGCGCACGGCCACCTGCTGCGCATCCTGGCCGCCCGCTGGCTGGGTCTGCCGCCCGAGTTCGCCCAGCGGTTCAAGCTCGGTACGGCCGCGCTCTGCGTGCTGTCCTGGGAGTACGGCGCGCCGGCGGTGGAGATCTGGAACGACCTGTCCCACCTGGACGGTCCGACCGCCGGGCACTGACCCCGGGCGGGCGCCGACCGCGCCGGTTCCCGGTCCGCCGGGCGGCCCGGGGCTTCCCCCGGGGGCCTGCCCGGGCCCTGTGCGGGTCCTACGCGGCCGCCGCCCGGTCGTAATCGGTCAGGAACCGGCGCACCTCGGGCACCGCGACGTGCCGGCGCAGCCGTCCCGCGGTGTCCGCGAGCATGCTCCGGATCCGGGCCGAACCGACGGCGTCGAACAGCGCGACGGCGGCCGAGCCGTGGTGCGCCGCGCCCGCCAGGTCCCCGCGGCCGAGCCGGTCGTGGGCCAGCTCGGCGGTGTACAGCACCCGGTTGCGGACGAAGTGCGGCTCCTGGAGCGTTATCGCCAGCACGGCCTGCTCGCTGGCGCGGTCCCAGTCGCCGAGCGCCGACCAGCACTGCGACTGGAGCCCGGCGATCTCGGCCTCGCCGAAGAAGGACATCCACTCCGGGTCCCGCGCACCGGGGCCCCGGTCGAACAGGGCGTACGCCCGGCCGAGGGCGCGCTCGCAGGAGGCGCGGTCCTGGAGCAGGGCCCAGGCGCCGGCCTCGCGCATGGTCAGCAGGGCGAGCAGCCGCTCGGAGTCCAGCTCCCGGGCGGCGACCTGCCCGGCCTGGGCGGCGCGCAGCGCCTCGCGCGGGCGGCCGGCGTCCCGGGCGAGGAAGGCGCTGTTGCAGAAGACGTGCGCCTCCAGGCCGGAGTCCCCGGCCATCCGGGCGGTGGCGAGCGCCTCGGAGTAGAACGAGCGGGCGTCCGCGAGACGGTTCGAGTCATGGGCCAACCAGCCGACGGAGATGGCGAGTTCACCCGCCCCGGCCTGGAGCCGGCGCTCCGTCTCGGCGCTGTACTCGCACTCGTTGAGCAACACGTAGGCGTTGCGCAGCGACCGCCCGGCGAGCTCGTACAGGGCGTCGGCGCCGTGCGCGTCGTCGGCCAGCCGGATCTCCCGGACGGCCTGTTCGACGCCGAACACCTCGGCGGCGCCGACCCGGCGCGACGGCGCCACCGGCCCGGGGCGGCCGGGCACCAGCGGTTCGCCGCCGAGCAGCGACGGTGCGGTGAACTCCGCACCGGGGAAGGCGCCTCGGCCGGTGAGCGCACCGGAGGCGCCGTCGGCACCGGCCTGCCGGCCGGTGGCCGATGCGGGTCGGTCGATGCCGATCACGGCGGCCAGCGCGGTGGTGCCGCCGGCCAGGAACGTACGGCGACGCACGTCGTCGTTCTCCTCGTCGAGATAGGGCGATCCATCGGGCCCCCGGGGCGCCGTCCCGGGACTCGGCCAGGGGAGCCCGTCAGGAGCGGCTGGATCCGCGTACGGCGAGGCAGCGTACGGGAGTTGAGTGGAGAGTGGTGAGCGCGGGGCGGGCGGGGGCGGGAACGTCGGGTGGAGCGGAGGCGGTTCGCTCCACCCGACGGATCCGGCCACCGGGCGGCGGCGGACGGAGGTCCGGGGGGCGAAGCCGAGGTCGGTGAGCGTGCGGTCCGGCCACATGTGCCGGAACACCCGCTCGTAGGCGTAGTTGGGGCAGCGGATCTCACCGGATTCGACCCGTCCGACGTAGCGGGCGTCGCAGGACACGTGCTCGCCGATCTCGCGGGCGGCCCTGCGGACGGCCGTGGCGAACTCGCCGGGTGAACGGTCGCCGCGCAGCGCGCGCATCACGGGGTTGGGGGACGGTCGGTTCGGCTCGGCCGGTGGGGTGGCTGCCATGGCGCCGAGAGTACTCGGAGTCACCGAGCGGCCACATTCGGTTGGCAGGACATTCAATGTCAATACAGGGCAAAAGGGGCGATGTTGCTGGGTATCCGCCATGAAATGCCATGCCTTGCTGTAATGCGCCCCGTGGCCTGCGGCGCTGGCCCCGCGTTGTCCTGGTACGCGGAAAAAGCCCATGCCGTCGCCCCGGCCCGTCCCAGCCCGGCGGCCCCGCCCAACGGCTGTGCTTCCGGACCGACGAGGTACAGGAGAGCCCATGATGGCCACCGGACTGCCGCAGTACCGACCCGTCCGCGGGGGAGTGCTCGCCGGCGCGGCTCCCGCCCTGCTCCCCGAACCCGCGGACGACCGGCACCCCGGCCGGGGACCGGTCGAGGGCGGCCGCACCCCCTGCGGCGGCCGCCGGCGCGAGCGCACGACCCCCGACGAGGGGACCTCCGTCACCGCCTGCGACACCGTGACCGTCGCCCTGCGGCACGGCCTGGAAGCCGTCGACATCCTGAGACTGCGCCGCGCCTGCGGAGCCGTCCTGCAGAGCCGAAACGGCAGCACCGTCTCCTTCCTCGTCCCGGCCGGCACCTGGGAGACCTGGCACCTGCCCGGCAGCTCCTGTACCGCGGGCGCGCTCGTGCCCGCCACCACCGACCCGCGCTGGGTGATCCCGCCCTCCGGCGCCGGCCGCACCGCACGCCCCACCGACGCCTGGGTGCTCCGCTCCGCCCTCTGCGAGGCCGCCTGCACGCTCACCGCAGGCGGCCTCGGCCCGTTCTAGCGGGCGTGCCGCGCGGATCCCGCCGGGCCCCCAACCTCCGGCCGGGTCCCCGGGGCACGCCCCTGACCTGTGGGTGTTCCACCCCGACGGCGATAATGGCCGGTATGGGACGAAGCAGCAGAGCCGCGCGCGGCCCGGAACCGGCGGCCACCACCGGACCGGACGGACGCACCCACGCCCAGGGCCCGCTCAGCCGCCCCGTCGGCTCCGGCCTCGCCGAACTGCGCCCCGACCGCGACCGCCCCGCCGCCTGGTCGCTGCTGATCGACGGCGCCCCGCAGTCCCTGGTCGACCTCGCCGACCCCACCCACCTCGGCTTCGAGTACCAGCGCCGGCTCGGCCACCTGATCGACCTGGTGGCCCCGCCCGGCCGCCCGCTCACCGTCCTGCACCTCGGCGGCGGCGCCCTCACCCTGGCCCGCTACACCGCCGCGACCCGGCCGCGCTCCCGCCAGCAGGTCGCCGAGATCGACACCGCGCTCACCGAACTCGTCCGCGCCGAACTCCCCCTGGACCGCGGCTGGCAGATCAAGGTGCGCGGCGCGGACGCCCGCAGCGTGCTGGAGCGCACTCCCGAGGACAGCGTCGACCTGGTGATCACCGACGTCTTCTCCGGGGCACGCACCCCCGCCCACTGCACCACCGTCGAGTTCACCACCCTCGCCGCCCGGGCCCTCGCCCCCGGCGGCTGGTACGCCGCCAACATCGCCGACGGCGGCGCCCTGCCCTTCGCCCGCTCCCAGGTCGCCACCCTCGGCGCGGTCTTCCCCGAACTGTGCCTGATCGCCGACCCCGCCGTGCTGCGCGGCAAGCGCTTCGGCAACCTCGTCCTGGCCGCCGCCCACACCCCCCTCCCGGGCGCCGACCTCACCCGCCGCGCCGCCTCGGACTCCGCCCACGCCCGGGTCGAACACGGCCGCGCCCTCACCGACTTCGCGGCCGGAGCCGTTCCGGCGACGGACGCCACGGCGGCCCCGTCCCCGGAACCGCCGCCGGGGGTGTTCCGCTGACGGCCGCGGTCCGGCGCCTCCAGCGGTGAACCCGGCAGCGCCGTGCCGCCCGCCGAAAATCCGTTGGCGGACGACCGGATCGCGACCGACAATGGCGCTGCCGTCCGGCCACCGACCCGAGGGAGCGCCATGGAGATCAGACCGGCCCGGCCGGACGAGGCCGCGCTGCTCACGGGCATCGCCCTGCGGTCCAAGGCGTACTGGGGCTACGACGAGGCGTTCATGGCCGCCTGCCGGGCGGAGCTGACCGTGGACGCCGGCGTGATCGAGCGGTCGGCCACGGTGGTGGCCGAGCACGGCGGGCAGGTGCTGGGGTTCGTCTCGCTCTCCGGCGGCCCGCCGACCGGGTCGCTGGACCAGCTGTTCGTCGAGCCGGAGTCGATCGGCCGAGGCGTCGGCCGCGCGCTGTTCGAGCAGGCCCGGGGCCTGGCCGTGGAGCTCGGCCTGCGCCGGCTCACCATCGACTCCGACCCGAACGCCGAGCCCTTCTACCTCGCGATGGGTGCCACCCGGATCGGCAGCGTCCCGTCCGGCTCGATCCCGGGACGCGAACTCCCGCTGCTGGTCCTGGACCTGGCCGCGCAATAGGCGGGCTGCCGTTGCCGTTGCCGTTGCCGTTGCCGCTGTCCCGGCCCGCGCCCGGCGGCGGGAGGCGCCTCGGCGGCCCCGGGGCGCGCGCAGCCCGACGCCGCGGCTCGACCGACCCGGGACCGTTCGCTGCCGGAGTGGCACCGAGTCCCGGGCCTTCGGTCCTCGGCCGGGCGGTGCCCCCGCCTGTGCCTCGCGATGCGCGTACCCCGGCGTCGGCCCGCTCGTTCTCCGGGTGGACGGCGGGAGTTCGAGTTCAGTGCCCGCGTGGCAGCCCGCGGTGCTTCCACATGGCCGCCCCGGTGAGCAGCAGCCCGGCGGCGATGGGGGCGAGGACGGCGGTCGCGGTGGCGGAGCCGTCATGGGAGGTGGCCGCCGTGGCGGTGTCGGCGATGGCCACCGTCGCGGGCGTCCGGCCGAGGCCGGCTCCGGCGAGGGCCGTGGAGTCCGCCGGCCGGTCGGGCTCGGCGGCGGGTCCTGCCTGGTCGACGGTCGTGGCCGTCGCCTCCTGGACCAGCGCTCCCTCCGCGGCCCGGTGCTGCCGGGGAACGGCGGGAAGGGTGCCGTCGGGTCGGCGGCGGGCGGCGGAGGACAGGCCGGCGGGTCCGCCCTCGCGGGAGGCGCGGGGGTCGTCGGGCCGGGCCTGGGCGGGGAGGGTGTCGAGGAGGCCGGAGGCGAGCGCGAAGGCGTCGGGGACGGCCGCCCGTTGGCCGGGCAGGGGAAGGCCGCCGGCCCGGATGCGATCCTGGAGGGTGCCGCCGACTGCGCCGATTGCGCCGACTGCGCCGATGGTCCCGTCGGTCGGGCCGTTGCCGGCCGGTTCCCCGGCGGTCCCGGGGGAGCGGTCCGGCGGGCCGCCCGCCGAGGGCCCGGACCCGACGGGACGTTCGGCTGACTGCCTGTCGAGGGCGGGTCCGTCGAGCACCGGCCGGTCGAGTGCCGGGGTGCCGTGCAGCGCGCGCCGGACGGTGGGCCGGGCCGGGTCCGGCGGTGGGTCGGCGGCGGCCGCGTACGCCCCGGGGACGCCGACCCCCCAGAGCTGCGTGAGCAGGGCTCCCGCGGCGGCGACGACCCGGGGGCGGGGCAGCCACCGGGCGATCCCGCGGCGGGCACCGGCGCCGCCGCGAGGGGCGGGTTCCTGGGGCTTGGTCGCGTGATTGGCTCGCACGTGAATCGAGAACGAGCGGCCGGGTGGTGAGGTCACGCCCACCGTCACGGACGGTCATCGCGCGGGTGGCCCCGGGGCCGGCGCTCCCGGGGCCAACGGCCGCGCGGTGGTCAGGAGTTGGGGCGCAGGGTCCAGGTGACCGTCATCACGCCGGTGACGGCGCCGTCGGCGCGGGTGATCTCGACGGTGACCGGGAACTCGGGGCGGCCGCCGGCGTCCAGCTCGGCGACGATCTCGGCGGCCGGGCGGCCGAGCACGGCGGTGGCGGTGACGTCGCCCATGGCGAGCTTCTTGTACGCGATCTCGGCGTTCACGGCGAGCGGCACGGCCCGGGACAGCTGGTCGCCGAAGGCGGCGAGCACGATGCAGCCACTGGCGGACTCGGCCAGCGTGAACATCGCGCCGGCGTGCGGGCCGCCGACGTGGTTGTGGTACGCGGGCTGGTCCGGCAGGCGGAGCACGGCCCGCTCCGGGGTGGTCTCCAGGTAGTCCAGGTTGAGGGTGTGCGCCATCGGCACGGTGTCGTCGAGCAGCTTGCCGATCGTGGGTGTGGTCATGGCGACGATGTTACTAGCCGGTAGCTTCCGGCGGCAGGGGGTCGGCCGGAAAGTCGACCCGGCGGGCATGTGTGAGGGAGCGCACATCCGGGCGGGGGGCGTGAAACTGAGGCCGTGCACAGCTGAGGGAACGCGAAAACGCCTGAGGGGCCGATCTCTTGAAGAGATCGGCCCCTCAGGCTCTGGGGTGAGTGACGGGACTCGAACCCGCGGCCACCTGGACCACAACCAGGTGCTCTACCAACTGAGCTACACCCACCATCTGTCCGGTCCGTTCCCGCTCTCGCGTTCCCGTTCCGACAGGAAGAACTCTACAGGATCCGAGAGGGTGCTCGCGCCAGGGTTTCGATCCGGCTGACGCGGGCACCTTCTCCGACCCTCCGGCGGGGTTCCGCCGGGCCGTTCCGGGAGCGGACCGGCCCGGCGGCCCCGGGTTCAGCTCGCCGGGGACCGGTACTTCCCGGCGATCGCCCGCGCCGTGTCGGCGTCAGGGCCGGGCTGCGGGACGAACACCGCCTCGCGGTAGTACCGCAGTTCGTCGATGCTCTCCCGGATGTCGGCGAGCGCCCGGTGGTTGCCGCCCTTCTGCGGGCTGTTGTAGTACGCCTTCGGGTACCAGCGGCGGGCCAGCTCCTTGATCGAGGAGACGTCCACGATCCGGTAGTGCAGGTGCTTCTCCAGGGCCGGCATGTCCCGGGCGAGGAAGCCGCGGTCGGTGGCCACCGAGTTGCCGCAGAGCGGGGTCTTCCCCGCCTCCGGCACGTGCTCGCGCACGTAGGCGAGCACCCGCTCCTCGGCCTCGGCCAGGGTCACGCCCTGCTCCAGCTCCTCCAGCAGCCCGGAGGCGGTGTGCATCTCGCGCACCACCTCGGGCATGTTCGCCAACGCCTCCGCCGGCGGCCGGATGATGACGTCCACGCCCTCGCCGAGGATGTTCAGCTCGGAGTCCGTCACCAGCACCGCGACCTCGACCAGGGCGTCCCGGTCGAGGTCGAGGCCGGTCATTTCACAGTCGATCCATACCAAACGGTCATTCACACAACTCACCCTACGGCGCGATCACGCGCCGCGGGGACCGGTGGAGCCGAGCGGGGTGCCTCGGCCTGGTGCTCCTCCGGCCCGTCGTGCGTACCGGGGCCGTCCGGGTGCTCGCCCTCCCGGCCGGCCCGGACCGCATGGCCGTCCCGTCCGGCCCGGACCTCGCGCGCCGCCCGGGCGCCCTCGGCCGAGGGCCGGCCGGCCGCCTGGCCGCGGACCTGCGGAGGCCGGGCCTGGCGACCGCGGAGCTCACCCGGTCCGGAGCCCGGCTGCCCGGCCGGGGCCGGCATCCGCCCCGCGGCCGCGCCGTGACCGCGCCCGGCCGCACCCGGCTCGTCCGCGGGCCGCTCGGCCGCGCTCCGGTGCCCCTGGCCCTGACCGCGGACCCCCGGCTGCGGGAGACCGTCCTCCGCCGCCGCGTGCTCCGCGGTGCGCGGCGGACGTCCGGTCCCCGCCCCCGGTCCGGCCTGCGCCGGAACCACCGGCGGCCGCAGCGGACCGCGTCCTGCCGCACCCTGCTGCCCGGGGTGCGACTGCTGCGCGGCCTGCTGGTGCGGGTACGGCTGACCGGCCCGGACGTGGAAGGGCTGGCCGGTCGGCGTCCCGACCTGGCCCGGACCGAACCCGCCGGGCTGGCCGTGCGCTCCCGGCTGCCCGTGACCGATCTGCTGCCCCTGCTGGCCGTGCGGCACCGGTTGCCCGTGCTGCCCGACCGCGAGCGGCGCCCCCGGACCGGCCGGGAACGGCTGCGCCGACGGCACACCGTGCGCCCCGCCGAACAGCGGCCCGCCAGCCGGCGCGACCGCGCCCGCCGGGTGCGGCAGCGCTCCGGGCAGCCGCAGGTCGCCGAGCGCACCGGTCGGCGCGCTCGGCTGCTGACCGGGACGGCGGGCCCGGTAGCTGGTCCGGTATGCGGCCGGGGAGACCCCGAGCTGGCGCCGGAAGTGCCCGCGCAGCGCCACCGGCGAACGGAACCCGCACCGGCGCGCGACGTCGTCCACCGACAGCTCCGAGGTCTCCAGCAGCCGCTGTGCCTGGAGCACCCGCTGGGTGATCAGCCACTGCAACGGCGCGCTGCCGGTGAGCGTGCGGAACCGCCGGTCGAAGGTGCGCCGGCTCATGTACGCGCGAGCCGCCAGCACCTCGACGTCGAACTGCTGGTTGAGGTTCTCCAGCGCCCACGTGACCACCTCGGCCAGCGGGTCGTTGCCGATCTCCTCCGGTAAAGACTGATCGATGTACTGGGCCTGTCCTCCGCCGCCGCGGCGGCTCGGCACCACCAGGCGGCGGGCCAGCGCGTTGGCCGCCTCGGCGCCGTGGTCGCTGCGCACCACGTGCAGGCACAGGTCGATGCCGGCGGCGGTGCCGGCAGAGGTCAGCACGTCGCCGTCGTCGACGAACAGCTCGCGCGGGTCGACGTGGACCCGCGGGTAGCGCTTGGCCAGCGTCGGCGCGTACATCCAGTGGGTGGTCGCCGGGCGGCCGTCGAGCAGACCGGCGGCGGCCAGCACGAAGGCGCCGGTGCAGAGCCCGATGATCCGGGCACCCTCGTGGTGGGCCTTGCGCAGGGCGGTGATCGCCTCGACCGGCGGCGGCTGGGAGATCGAGCGCCAGGCCGGAACGACGATCGTGCCGGCCCGGGCGAGCGCCTCCAGGCCGTACGGGGCGGAGAGGGTCAGGCCGCCGGTGGTGGCCAGCGGCCCCTCCTCGCCGGCGCAGACCAGCAGGCGGTAGCGGGGCACCCCGGCGTCCTGGCGGTCCACGCCGAAGACGGAGAGCGGGATGGAGCTCTCGAAGATCGGGGCGCCGCCGAAGATCAGCACGGCGACGGTCTCCCTGCGGCGCCGGCCGGACAGCTTGCGCGGGGCGGAGGACGTCATCGGGGTCGGGGAGCCGTTCGCGCCGGGCCCGCCGTGGCCCAGCGGGCCGTGGCCGGAGCCGAGGGCGAGGCCGCCGAGCGGACCGCCGCCCGGGCCGGCGGCGGAGGCGCCGTTCAGGCCCGGGGTGCCGCCGCCGTAGCCGGGGTGGCCGGAATGACCGGGGTGGCCGGCGTGGCCAGCGTGGCCGGGATGGCCTCCGTACTGGCCGGGATGGGCGAGGTGCCCGGTGTGGCCGGAATAGCCCGGGTGTTCGCCGCCGTAGGACTGGCCGGGACTGACGGGTCCTCGGCTGACGGGCTGTCCGCCGAACGGCGACTGTCCGCCGAAGGCGGGCTGGCCGCCGTAGGGGGACTGGCTCCCGTAGGGCGTCGCCACGCCGTGGTCCGCGGCGGTCGGCGTCGCACCGGGACCGCCGCCGGCGCCCGCCCCGGGGGAGGGCACCGTGGAGTACGAGGAGTGCGAAGCGGCGCCCTGGGGGCCGGAGGTGCGGGTGGTGGCGATCGCGGTGGTGCCAGTGCCTCTCGCGGACCGACCCGCGCCGCCGGCCGCCGCCTGGCCGCTGTCAGGACCCGCGTCGCTCCTGCTCACCCTGCTCAAGGCGCTCAAGCCCCCTCGGTGGTGTGGTGTGGGTGGTGCGGCACTGCTGGCCAAGATCGAAATCTATCGGGTGGACCATTGCCGTTGTGACAAGTTCACCATCCGACGCTATGTCGACATGGCAATTTGGCGTGATGCATTCGATCACGAAGCGTGGCACCCGTCGACCTTTCTGGGAAGAGGGCCGGGGCAACGGTGGCTGGTTGTCGCGGGACGGTTCCTGGGGCGTCCGGCTCCGGTGCGCCCGGCCGGCTGGTCTGGGCTGCGGATTTGCCCAAGCGGGAGGGATCGGCGCGAAATTGACCGAAAATCGGCGGTGCACGAGGGGGCGCACGGGGAGAAGTCGTGCGCCTCCCAGGCTTCATCCGGCCAAGCCCAGAACGGGGGAACCGGGAACCGGACCGCCGGGTTACGGTCCTGCCGTGAACACCAGCAGCCGGCTCGAACGGGCCAACGACAACGCCGCCGCCTTCTGGCTCGCCCAAGCCCGAGTCCACGGCTGGCAGTCCCGCACCCGCCCGGGGCTGACCGCGGTCCGGTGCGCCCGGACCCCGGACGACGCGCACCGCATCGTGGTGACCCGCCCCTACGACGAACCAGCGTCCTTGGCACAGGAGTTGGCGGACCTGATGGCCGAGTGGTCGACCATACGCTGCACCGTGGAGGACCCGTACGACGGGCTCGACCTCACGGGCCTCGGGGCCACCCGGATGCCGCTCATGCCGGTGATGGTCCGGGACCCAGGACCGGTCGAAGGCGCGACCGCCGTCCTGCCCGCGGTCTCGGAGGCGCGCGGGGGCGGGGTCCTGACGGTGGATGAGGCGCGGGACGGCGACGGCTTCGCCATGGTCGAGCGGGCCATCGTGGAAGGCTTCCCGTTGCCCGCCCGACAGCCCTGGGTCCGGGGCCGAGCCCTCCCGGAGCAACTGCTGGACGTACCCGGCTGGCGGGGCTGGCTCGGCCGCGTCGACGGCGCGGTGGCGGGCACCTGCCTCACCTATGACGACGGCCGGGCCACCGGCGTGTACTGGGTCGCCACCCTGCCCGACCGGCGCGGCCGGGGCGTGGCCGGCGCCGTCCTCCGGACCGCGCTGGCCCACGCACACCCGGACCGCCCGGCCACCCTGGTCGCCACCTCGCTCGGCGAACCGCTCTACCGCAAGCTCGGCTTCGTGGAGCAGGCCCGCACCTGCTGGTGGACCCGCACGTCGGCGGAGCCGGTGGGGTAGCCGGAGCGGGGCGGTGGCTGCCGGGTGCGGGTGCCGGGCGGTGGCTGCCGGGTGTGGGTGCCGGGCGGTGGGCAGCGGGAAGGGGCGCGGTGGCGCTGGGGTGCGGCACGGGGACGGCGGGGACGGCGGGGACGTGAAGGGGGCGTCCGGGCGCTACTGGGCGGCCGCCACGGCCGACACGGCGGCTGCGGACGCGGTGGTCGCCGAGCGCGATGCGGAAGGTGCGGACGATGCCGTGCCGGGCGCAACGGTGAGGGCGACCGGGGCGGGTGCGGCGCCGTCGGGCCTCGGGCGGACGGTCGTGGCTGCGGTCGTGGCTCTGGCCGTCGCTGTGGCCGTCGCTGCGATCGGTGCGGGGCGGAAGCCGTCCGAGGCCGGGCCCGGCCTGCCGGCCGCACGGGTCCCGGAGTCCGCTCCGGTGTCCGTGCGGGCCTCGGCGATCACGGCAAACCCGCCTGATCGGTTTCGGACACCGGGCCCGCCCGCGGGGGCGGGCTCGCCGGCCGGCCCGGTCGTTGCGGAAACGGATGCGCTCGGGCCGTCCAGGGCGGCCATCGCGGGACGTGCGCCGGACCGTGCGCCGACCAGCGCCGTCGCGTAGCCCGGCATCCCCGCTGCCGTCTTCCGGAGCGGCCCGTCGGAGCGGACGCCCGGTCGGGGCGAGGGCGCGTTCCGTGCGGCGAGGACCTGGCCGACCGCCTCCGGCAGGCCGGCCGCCTTCAGCGTCGGCCGGTAGCCGCTCTCCGCCCACGGCCGCCCGTGGTGCAGCCAGACGCTGCGCAGCCCGGTCAGTTCGGCACCGGCGATGTCGGCGGGCGCGTGGTCCCCGATCATCCAGGTGTGTTCGGCCCAGTCCCCGGTGGGTGCGATGCCGCACCGTTGGGCGGCCATCTCGAAGATCAGCGGGTCCGGTTTGACGCAGTCGGCCTCCTCGGAGATGACCCAGCCGTCGACCAGCGGGCCCAGTCCGGTCCGCCGGATCTTCTCCAACTGCGGCCGGGTGCCGCCGTTGCTGACGATCCCGAGCGTCCACCCGGCCGTCCGGGCGGCTCGCAGCGCCTCGATGTGCCTGGGCGGGCAGTGGATATGGGAGTTGATGCCGCGTCGGTAGTGGGCAATCAGGAAGTCGGCGGAGTCGTCCAGCCCGTAGCGGCGCCGGACCGCCGACAGTACGGTGCTGCGCGGAACGTATCCGCCGCCGTCGAGGGTGACGAACCACTCGAGGTCGCCCGGCGGGAGATCGTGTTCGGACAGGAAGTCCTGCGCCCAGGCCCGGTAGGCGGCGTCCCGGGGCAACAGGGTGTTGTCGAGGTCGAACAGGAGCAGGGGCATGCCAAGCATGGTGCCAGCGGCCGAGCCTATGCACCTGGCAAATGCCAGACGGCGTCGCGAAGCCGTACGGAGTGGCCGAAACGGCCTCCGTACGCCTGCGGCGGGCGGTGACGCGCGGGCCGTCCGGGGCTGTTGGGGCAGGTCGGACGTCACGGTTCGCGACGCGCCGCAACGGATCGTCGCCGATCCATGACAGTCCGGTCACGGTGTCCCGTGGGGCTGTTGCGCCGCCCGGTCCGCTCAGTCAAGCTCCAGGGAACCTCCTTTCCGGAGGGGGCGCGATCGCCTGTGGGCGGGGCGCACTGCCTCGGCGGGCGCATCCCCCTTTCGCGGGAACAACGTCGCTCAGGGGCTTCCTCGCTGGGCGGGGCCCCAGGCCCGTCGTACTCTGAAAGGAACAGGTCACATACGGTGCTGCGCGGCGCAGACCGACGTCATCCCGTGGGCGGGCCTGCTGCCCGGGCAGCGTTGTTCTCCTCTCCTGTCGGCCCCTCTCCATCGAAGAGCCGTGAGCCATGGCTGGTTTTGAGCATCCCCGACCGGTCGAACCGGACACGCCCCGCAGCGTGGGCCCGGCGGGCGGGTCTGCCTGCGACCGTCCCGACGGACCGGCCGAAGTCCGCGCCGACCGGCACGGTGACGACAGCCGTGATCGCCGCAGTGGCCGCCTCGGTGAGGGCCGCGAAGGCGGTCTCGACGACGGCCGCGGCGGTCGCCACGGCGACGGTCGCCACGGCGACGGTCGCCGGGACGGCGGCGCGGGCGGGTCTGTCGGCCCGCGAGCCGATGAACGAGTCGATGAACGAGCTGACGCGCGCGCCGAGGCCCCGGGCCGCGTCCCGGGCGTACGGACGGGACGCGAGCGAGCCGACGCCGCCGAGGAGCCCGAGGCGGCCCGTGCGGTTCAGCCGACCGGCGCGGTCCAGCCGACCGACGTGGCCCGGCCGGCAGAGCCAGGGGAGTCCGGCCCGGGGCGTGACGGCCCGCCGGGCTTCGCGCGCGCTCTGCGCGGCCTCGCCCGTCGGGGCAGCCTCGCCCGCCGTGAGCGCCAGGGGCCCCGCCAGCGGCGTGGCGAACCCCCGGCCGACCCTGCCGGGTCTTCGGTGACGGGCCGCCTGGGCCCGGGCGCCGAGCGTCCGGAGGCGGCTGCCGGCGCGGCCGGCCCGCTGGGTGGCCACGCCGAGCCGTCCGGGCAGGAAGCCCCGGCGCCGTCCCTCGACCCGGTGTTCCAGCACGGTGTGGTGGTCGGCTTCGACGGCTCGCTGTCGAGCGAGCGCGCTCTCGCCTACGCCGTCGGCATGGCGCGCCGTTCGCAGTGCGGTCTGGTGATCGTGCACGTCGCCAACCGTCTGCCCGCCACCGTCTGGGCAGGCTGCGAGCCACCCGTCTTCGTCGACCTCCCCGACCACCGGACCGAGGTCCTCGGCCTGGAGCTCGCCTGCGCGGACTTCCTCACCGGGGTGCCGTGGATCCTGGTCGAGCGCGGCGGGGACATCTGCCACGAGATCGAGGAGGTCGGTCGTGAGTACGCCGCCGACGCGATCGTCGTCGGCACGACGCACGGCCTGCTCGGCAAGATCTTCGGCTCGGTCTCCGGACGGCTGGCGCGGCGGGCCAACCGTCCGGTGATCGTGATCCCCTGAGGTCTCTCGTTCCCGAGGCTTCTCACGAAGCCTCCCCGAGGTCTCCTCCTGCTGCCTCCTCCATCGTCGGGCTCCCCAACTCTTTGTGCGGGGAAGCGCGTTGAGTGGTACGTGACCCGGTGGGCGCGGCTCAGGAGGTGACCATCAGGGTGTGGTCGTCACGAACCGACGCCGAGTTCCCGGGCGATGAGCATGCGCTGGACCTCGGACGTGCCCTCCCCGATTTCCAGGATCTTGCAGTCGCGCCAGAAGCGGGCGACCGGGAATTCGTTCATGAAGCCGTACCCACCGTGGATCTGGGTCGCCTCGCGGGCGTTGTCGACCGCGGCCTCGGACGAGTACAGCTTCGCGATCGCGGCCTCCTTCTTGAACGGTTCACCGTGCAGCAGCCGGGAAGCGGCGTCCCGCCAGGCCAGGCGGGAGGTGTGGGCGCGCAGTTCCATGTCGGCAAGCTTGAACTGGATGGCCTGGTTGGCGCCGATCGGCCGGCCGAAGGCCCGGCGCTCGCCGGCGTACTTCACGGACTCGTCGACGCAGCCCTGGGCCAGGCCGGTGGCCAGGGCCGCGATCGCGATGCGGCCCTCGTCGAGGATCCGCAGAAACTGGGCGTAGCCTCGGCCACGCTCGCCCAGCAGGTTGGCCGCGGGAACGCGGCAGTCGGTAAAGGACAGTTCGCGGGTGTCGGATGCGTTCCACCCGACCTTCGAGTACTTCTTCGAGACCTGGAATCCGGGGGTCCCGGTGGGCACGATGATGGAGGAGATCTCCCGCACAGGCGAGCGGAATTCGCCCTCTTCACTCGAACGAGCGATCGGTTCGGTGAGTGCGGTGACGGTGACCAGACCGGTGATGTCGGTACCGGAGTTGGTGATGAAGCACTTGGTCCCGTTGATGACCCACTCGTCGGTGGCCTCGTCGTAGCGCGCCGTGGTGCGGGTGGCCCCCGCGTCCGACCCGCCCTCCGGCTCGGTGAGGCCGAAGGCGCCGAGGAGTTCGCCGGAGGTCAGCCGGGGCAGCCACTCGCGCTTCTGCTCCTCGGTGCCGAACCGGTAGATCGGCATCGCGCCGAGCGAGACGGCGGCCTCCAGGGTGATCGCCACCGAGGAGTCGACGCGGGCGAGTTCCTCCAGGGCGAGGCCGAGGGCGAAGTAGTCCCCGCCCATGCCGCCGTACTCCTCCGGGAAGGGCAGGCCGAAGAGCCCCATCCGCCCCATCTCCCGGACGATCTCGTAGGGGAACTCCTCCCGCTCGTAGAACCCGCCGATCTTCGGCGCCACCACGTCCTGGGCGAACTCGGCGACGGTGCGCCGCAGTTCCTCGTACTCGCTGCTGAGCCTGTGGTCGAGCATGGTGATCCTCCTGGCGCCCGGCCGGGTCGGCCGCGGACGTGAGCGGGGTGACCGGCGTCCGTCGGACGGTGTGACGGACGCGCGGTGTGATGTGAGGGACGGGTTCGGGCGGTGCGGGTGGTGCGCGGCGCCGGCCGGGTTGCGGGCGGTCGGCGCCGGGACGGGTTCGGGCGGGTCAGCTCCCGGTGGAGCCGAGCAGCGCCTGGACGGCGCGGGAGGGGCTCGGGCGGCCGAGGCGCTCGGCCATCCAGCCGCTGGTCGCGACGAGCGCGCGAAGGTCGACGCCGGTCCGGACGCCGAGCCCGTGCAGCATCCAGACCAGGTCCTCGGTGGCCAGGTTGCCGGTGGCGCTCTTCGCGTACGGGCAGCCGCCCAGGCCGCCCGCCGAGGCGTCCACCGTGGTGACGCCCTCGCGCAGTGCCGCCAGGGTGTTGCTGAGCGCCTGGCCGTAGGTGTCGTGGAAGTGCACGGCGAGCCGGCCGACCGGGACGCCGGCCCGCTCGAAGCCCGCCAGCAGGGCGGTGACCTGGCCCGGAGTGGCCACCCCGATGGTGTCGCCGAGGCTCAGCTCCGCGCAGCCCTGCTCCAGCAGCTGCACGCCGTACCGGACCACCCGGTCGACCGGGACGGGACCCTCCCACGGGTCGCCGAAGCACATCGAGAGGTAGCCGCGGACCGCGACCCCGGCCTCGGTGGCCCGGGCCACGACCGGGCGGAACATCGCCATGGCCTCGTCCGCCGAGCGGTTGAGGTTGCGGCGGGCGAAGGTCTCGGTGGCGCTGGCGAACACCGCGATGTCGGAGGCGTGGTGGGCGAGCGCGCGGTCCAGGCCGCGCTCGTTGGGCACCAGCACCGGCAGCCGCAGGCCGGGGTGGCGCTCCGGCAGGCCGGCGAGCCGGGGGAACAGCTCCTCCGCGTCGGCCAGCTGCGGTACCCATTTCGGGTGAACGAAGCTGGTGGCCTCGACGGTGCGCAGCCCGGCGGCCGCGAGCCGGGCGATGAACTCGGCCTTCACCTCGACCGGCACCGAGGACTTCTCGTTCTGCAGGCCGTCGCGCGGTCCGACCTCGTGGATCCGGACCGCCTCGGGCATGCCGGGGGCGCGGACCGGGTCGGGCAGGCCCAGGTCGAGGGCGTCGGGTTCGCGGGCGGGGGCGGGGGCGGGGGTGGGGGTGGTCACGACCGGACCTCCGCGGGCTCGGCGGGGGCGGCGACCGGGTCGGCCGCCGCGTCCTCGCCCGCCGCCTCCTCGACCGGGGTGACCACGACCAGCAGGTCCTCCATCGCGACGGTGGCGCCGGCGGCGGCCCGCAGTTCGCTCACCACGCCGTCGTGCGGTGCGGCGATCACGTGTTCCATCTTCATGGCCTCCAGCACGAGCAGGGGCTGCCCCTTGCGGACCGTCTCGCCCGCCGTGGTCTTGACGACGGTCACGGTGCCGGGCATCGGGGCGGTGAGGGCGCCGTGGTGCGCCCCGGCCCCGGCGGCGCTCTCGACGACCGGGTCGTAGGCGTGCAGCGGCCAGGCGTCGCCCTCGATGCCGAGCCAGGTCACCGGTCCGGCGGCGAGGCCGGGGGTGGCGTCGGTGGCCAGTGAGAACGTGGTCCGGAGGCCGTCGACGGTCAGGTGCAGCCGGTCGCCGGCCAGGGTCGCGCGGGCGCGGTGCGCGGGGCCCTCGTCGAGCCGGAGCTCCACCTCGCGGGTGGTCCCGGCGGAATTGTCAGTGGCATCGGCTACGTTGCCCGCAGTGATCGAACGGATGCGCACCGCCACCGGGTCCTGGCCGGGGGTACGGAGTCGGTGGGTGGTCCAGGCGGGGGTGCCGCCCAGGCGCCAGCCGGAGGGAAGGGAGAACGGGTCGGTCCAGCCGTCGGGGTCGGCGGCCGGGGTGAGTTCCAGGTGCCGTGCCAGTGCGGCCGCGTAGTAGAGGAGGTGAGCGGGTGACGGCGCTTCGACCGCCGCGGTCGGGTCCGCCGCGGCCGCGTCCGGGGTGATCGCGTTCGCGGGGGAGTGCGGCGAGGTGAGCAGGGCCGGCTGCTCCTGGGCCGTCCGCTCCACCAGGCCGGTGTCCAATCGGCCGGCGGCGACCTCGGGGTGTGCGAGCAGTCGGCGCAGGAAGCCGGTGTTGGTGGTGATGCCCAGGATGCGGGTGTCGGCCAGCGCCGCGCGGAGTCGGCGCAGCGCGGTCGGGCGGTCGGGCCCGTACGCGATGACCTTGGCGAGCATGGGGTCGTAGGCGCTGGTGACGACGGTTCCGGCGGCCACTCCGGAGTCGACGCGGATGCCCTCGCCCCGGGGCTCGTCCAGGGTGAGGATGCGGCCGCCGGTGGGCAGGAAGTCCCGTTCCGGGTCCTCGGCACAGATGCGGGCCTCGATGGCGTGGCCCAGGAAGGAGACGTCGGACTGGGTGAAGGAGAGCGGTTCGCCGGCGGCGACGCGCACCTGCCACTCGACCAGGTCGAGCCGGGCCGAGTCCGCGCCGACCGCGACGGCGAGTTCGGTGACGGGGTGTTCCACCTGGAGGCGGGTGTTCATCTCCATGAAGAAGAAGTCCCGAACCCCCTCGGCGTCGGAGGCGGCGGCGGGGGCGTCCGGGTCGATGCCGGGGACGATGAACTCCACGGTGCCGGCACCGGTGTAGCCGCAGGACTCCGCGGCGCGGACGGCCGCGGCGCCCATCGCGGCGCGGGTCTCGGCATTGAGGAGAACGGAGGGAGCCTCTTCGATCACTTTCTGGTGGCGGCGCTGCAGGCTGCACTCGCGCTCGCCGAGGTGGACGGTGGTGCCGTGGGCGTCGGCCAGCACCTGCACCTCGATGTGGCGCGGCCGGTCGACCCAGCGCTCCAGCAGCAGGGTGTCGTCGCCGAAGGCGGTGCGGGCGACGCGGCGGGCGGCGGCGATCTCGGTGGGCAGGTCGGCGCGGTCCCGCACGAGCCGCATGCCCTTGCCGCCACCGCCGGCGGACGGCTTGAGCAGTACCGGGTAGCCGATCTCGTCGGCGGCGGCGACGAGTTGATCGTCGGTGGGCGCGGTGGCCTGGCTGCCGGGGACCACCGGGACACCTGCGGCCCGGACGGCCTCCTTGGCGTTGATCTTGTCGCCCATCAGCTCGACCGCACCGGGAGGAGGTCCGATGAAGGCGAGGCCCGCGTCGGCGCAGGCGCGGGCGAAGCCGGGGTTCTCGGCGAGGAAGCCGTAGCCGGGGTGGACGGCCTGGGCGCCGGTGCGGCGGGCGGCGTCGAGGATCCGGTCGGTCCGCAGGTAGGTCTCGGCCGCCGAGCTGTCGCTGCGGTCGGCCGGGCCGAGCCGGACCGCGACATCGGCCTCGCGGACGTGCGGCGCGTCGGCGTCCGCGTCGCTGAACACGGCGACCGAGCGGATGCCGAGCCGCCGCAGGGTGCGGATCACCCGGAGGGCGATCTCGCCGCGGTTGGCGACCAGAACTGTGTCGAACATGGGAGGCGTTCCTCCGGGTCGAGGGGAGCCGTACGAAGGAGGTGGCGGTGGGCGGTCGGGGGGGGGGGCCCGGGGGGGGGGGGCCCCCGGGGGGGACCCCCCGGCGGGGGGGGGGGAGCGCGCCGGGGGGGCACCAGGCGGGGTCAC